>NZ_JBDJAC010000011.1:0-94558 GCF_039652615.1 Fulvimarina fulva | reverse complement strand
CATCAAGAACTACATCAAGGTCGTGGACAAGGCGCTCTCTGAGGTGACGAGCGCCGCCTCTGGCCTCGGTGCCGTCCAGAACCGGATCGAGATGCAGTCGGAGTTCGTCTCCAAGCTGATGGACACGGTCGACAAGGGTGTCGGTACGCTCGTCGATGCCGACATGACCGAAGAATCGACCCGTCTGAAGGCACTTCAGACCCAGCAGCAGCTTGGTGTTCAGGCGCTCTCGATCGCCAACAACTCCTCGCAGTCGCTGATGTCGCTCTTCCGTTAATCGGAACGGCTCTGACGCTATCCAGTCCGAAAAGGCCCGGCCCCGTGCCGGGCCTTTTCGCGTTCTGAAACGAGGTCCGGCTAGCGAGGCCGGACCGGGTGTCGCAGGCGCGCTCCTCGCGTACGCGCTCCCCGGAACACGAGGCGGCCCAATGCGTTATCCTCTCGAAGTTCATGTTTAACGACATCCGAGGAGACCCCCATGGTCGACAAGAACGAAATTAAAGGCGCAGCCAAGGAAGCCGGCGGCAAGATCAAGGAAGCGGTCGGCTCCGCGCTCGGCAATGAGAAGATGCAGGCCGAAGGCGAAGTGGATCAGGCCGAAGGCAAGACCCAGAAGAACTACGGCAAGGTCAAGGACGCCGTTAACGACCAAACCAGCCACTGAGCTTCAGGATAATTTGAAGTGAGAAAAAGCCGCCCTGCCTGGGCGGCTTTTTTTACATTTGGAACCATCTTTCGTCCTCAACGCCATCTCTTCCGGCTGTTTGCGGTCGTTTCCAATGAAGCTGCGAGCGGGTGCGCGACAGTCCGGACACCTGCCGGGACACTTGCGAAACGTTCTAAATCGCTTACCCTCAACGCACTTGAACGTTTGCGACCGCGCACCGCACATTCGAAGCGTTTACGAGGAGGGATCCTCGGTTTCTCGTTTGGCGGATTGAGCGCGGTCGGTTTCAATCAAAAAGGAGCGGCCGATGGTCTCTTTCACCCTTAACGGCGAACAGCGCCAGTTCGACGGCGATCCGGATACGCCTCTCCTTTGGGTCATTCGCGACGCTGAAAAGCTGACCGGAACCAAATATGGCTGCGGCATTGCCCAATGTGGCGCATGTACGGTGCATGTGGACGGCATGACGCGCCGCTCCTGCGTCACACCGATCTCCAGCCTCGACGGCTCGACGGTGACGACGATCGAAGGCATCGAAGGACCCGAGGCGAAGGCCGTTCAGGCGGCCTGGATCGAGATCGACGTGCCCCAATGCGGTTACTGCCAGTCCGGGCAGATCATGTCCGCCGTTTCGCTGCTACAGATGAACCCCAAGCCAAGCGACGAGGACATCGACGGCGCGATGGCGGGCAATATATGCCGCTGCGCCACCTACCAGCGCATCCGGCAGGCGATCCACAACGCCGCCGACTCGATGGAGGGCTAAAGACCATGGGCATTCACGACAGCAACAGCACGGGCGGTCTTCGCCCTACCCGCCGCGCATTCCTGACCGGTGCCGGTCTCGTCATCGGCATGACGCTCGTTCCGAAGGGCTTTGCGCAAGGCACGGACTATGCCGCCATCCAGGCGGGCGTCCAGAACGAGGCGACACGCGACTTCAACGCCTTCGTGCGCATCGGACCGGACTCGACGGTCACGGTTCTCTCCAAGCATATCGAATTCGGCCAGGGCCCCTATACCGGCCTTGCGACGCTGGTCGCCGAGGAACTCGACGCCGACTGGAGCCAGATGCGTGTCGAGGCCGCGCCGGCCAATGACGAGATCTACAAGAATCTCGCCTTCGGCCTTCAGGGCACAGGCGGCTCGACGGCCATCGCGAACTCCTACGAACAGATGCGCAAGGCCGGAGCGACCGCGAAGGCCATGCTGGTCGCGGCCGCTGCCGATGAATGGGGCGTTCCATCCGAGGAGATCGTCGTCTCCAAGGGCACGATCAGCCACAAGGCTTCGGGCAACAGCTCCGATTTCGGCTCGCTTGTCGACAAGGCCGCCGCAATGGAAGCGCCGTCGGATCCGACGCTGAAGAACCCGGACGACTTCGTCCTAATCGGCAAGGATCGTCACAAGGTCGACACGGTTTCGAAGACCAATGGCACCGCGATCTTTACCCTCGACATCGATTTCGACGACATGCTGATCGCGGTCGTCAAGCATCCCGATCACTTCGGCGCCAAGGTCAAGAGCTTCGACGATACGAAAGCCCTGAAGGTGGCTGGCGTCGTCGATGTGAAGCAGGTTCCCCAAGGCGTCGCGGTCTATGCGGATTCGACCTTCGCCGCCCTCAAGGGCCGCGCCGCGCTCGATGTCGAATGGGATCTTTCCGAGGCCGAAAGCCGCTCCAGCGAGGCGATCTTCGAGGACTATCTCGCCGAGATCGGCGGCAAGAACGAGATGGAAGCTGCCAATCAGGGCGATGTCGTGGCCAATCTCAACCAGGAAGGCCTCACCACGATCGAATCCACGATCCGCTTTCCGTTCCTGGCCCATGCGCCGATGGAACCCCTCGACGCGGTGCTGATCCGCCGCGAGGACGGTTCGATCGACTGCTATAACGGGGCGCAGTTTCCCGGTCAGGACAAGGCGGCGATTTCCGAGGTTTGCGAAGTCGACGCCGCGAATGTCCGGGTGAACACGCAGCTCGCCGGCGGATCCTTCGGGCGCCGGGCGCAGTTCGGCTCGCCCTACATGCGCGAGGCGGCGGCCGTCTTCAAAGCCTCAGGGATGGACCGTCCGGTCAAGCATGTCTGGACGAGAGAGGACGATATCCGCGGCGGGTTCTACCGGCCGATCTACGTCCACAAGCTGAAGGGCGCCGTCGACCGCGACGGCAATATCGTCGCCTGGGACCAGGCTATCGTCGGCCAGTCCATCATGAGCAAGGACGAGATCGACGAGACCAGCGTCGAGGGCGCGTCCGACAGCCCATACCAGATCCCGAACCGACGGGTGATGTCGGTCAACACGACCCTGCCGGTGCCAATCCTCTGGTGGCGGTCGGTGGGCCATACCCACACCGCCTTCGCGGTCGAGACCTTCCTCGACCAGCTTCTTCAGGAAGCCGGCAAGGACCCGGTGGAGGGGCGTCTTGCCCTTCTTCCTGAAGGCTCGCGCGAGCGCGGTGTCCTAACCCGGGTTGCGGAAATGGCCGGCTACAAGAATGGCTCGCCGCCGGAAGGCCGGGTCTGGGGCGTTGCCGTTCACAAGAGCTTTTCGACCTATGTCGCCGAAATCGCCGAGGTCTCGCTCGGCGAGGATGGCGGACCGAAGGTGCACAAGGTCTGGTGCGCGGTCGATTGCGGTGTCGCGGTCAATCCAAACATCATCAAGGCACAGATGGAGGGCGGTATCGGCTACGGGCTCGGCGCCATTCTCTACGACGAGATTACACTCGGAGACGGCGGCCGGATCGTCCAGTCGAACTTCAACGACTATCGCTCCCTGCGGATCTCCGAGATGCCGGAGGTCCAGGTCGCGGTCATCGAATCGAGCGAGGCGCCGACCGGGGTCGGGGAGCCGGGCACGCCGCCGATCGGTCCCGCCGTCGCCAATGCATGGCGGCGCCTGACCGGACAGGCGGTTCAGAGCCTTCCCATGGTACCATCGCGCGCAGCTGGCGCCTGAAGCCTCTATTTAAGAGAGACATGCGACAGGTCGGAGTCCGCATTCATCTCTAAGTCTTTGTTTTTACGCATGACGTGATCCGAAAGGTCCTGCAACCTTTCAAGCTTATGCTACAAGCCGACAAAGCCTTCGTCGGTCACGATAAACGTGGCCGGCGGTTCAATCGACTGACCTATTGTGACGCAAAGTGAGTGCCGCGCCTTGAAACTCGTCTTCCGCAACAGCCTCGCCGGCTTTGTCCTCTCCCTTGCCGCCGCTTCGCTTGCCCTCCCCTCCGCAGCGTCCGCGCAGGACCGCAATCCGGCGACCGGAGAGGCTTCCCAGCCGATTGCACTGGACGAACCGTCCGCTGGCCTGAAATCGGTCTCCGACTTCGATCAGATCTCGGACGAGCGGGAACGCTCGATCGCGATCTTCGAGGAAACCGGCAAGGTGCTGACCCATCCGCGCTGCGTGAACTGTCATCCGGCGGGAAACTCGCCGCTCCAGACAATGGCGATGACCCCGCACCAGCCGCCCGTGCAGCGCGGTGACGCGAATTTCGGCGTGCCCGGCATGATGTGCAACACGTGTCATGGACCCGAGAATGCCCTCGTCGTCGGGCAAAGCCCGGACATCAAGTCGATCCCGGGCAATCCGAACTGGCATCTGGCCCCGATCGAGATGGCCTGGGAGGGCAAGTCGCTCGCCGATATCTGCGTCCAGATCAAGGACCAGAACCGCAATGGCGGCCTCGACCTTGCAGCGCTCGTCGAGCACATGGCCGAAGACGATCTCGTCGGCTGGGGTTGGGAGCCGGGCGAAGGCCGCGAACCGGTGCCGGGCACGCAGCAGCAGTTCGGCGAGCTCTACAAAGCCTGGGCCGCGACCGGAGCCCATTGCCCGGAAAGCTGAGGTTCTCCCCGGTTGAGCCTATTGGTCAGAGCCGTGTCGTCCGTCTCCCGGGCGGACGATTACGGGCTCGTTCAGCGGCGCACGCGCTGAGCGAGCAAGACGGGGCGCAGTGCGGTCGTAGATAGGCTTGCCACCGGCATAGGTCGCGACGACCGCCCGTTCATCTCCAAGGGTCATGAGGGCGAAGAGTTCTTCTTCCAGTGTTTCGACACGCTCCATCCGCCGCGCAAGGGGCTCGGTGGAGCGACTGTCGAGAACTGTCAGATCGGCCTCATAGCCCGGCGCGATCCGACCGACCACCTCGCTGAGGCCCATGGCATCCGCATTGCCTGCGGTTGCCAACCGGAAGGCGTCGAAGGCCGGCAGCTTCTGGCCCTTCAGGGCAAGCACCTTATAGCCCTCGGCCATCGTGCGCAGCATGGAATAGCTCGTGCCGCCGCCGATATCGGTCGCAAGTCCGATGCGGATGCCCGCGCCCTTGACCGCCTCCCGGTCGAACAGACCTGACCCGAGGAAAAGGTTGGAGGTCGGACAAAAAATCGCCGACGCACCGCCTCCCGCGAGCGCCTGACGCTCTCGTTCGGTCAGATGGATGCAATGGCCGAACAGCGCGCGGCGGCGCACGAGGCCAAAGCGTTCGTAGACGGCGGTGTAATCCGCATCCTTCGGGAAGAGGCTCGCGACATAGGCGATCTCTTCGTGATTTTCCGACAGATGGGTCTGGATCGGCAGATCGGGAAACTCGGCGGCAAGCGCTCCGGCAGCCTCCAGCTGGGCCTCCGTCGAGGTTGGCGCGAAGCGGGGCGTGATGGCGACTTCCAGCCGGTTTGTCCCATGCCAGCGCGCAATGGCGGTTCTGGTGTCCTCATAGCCGCGCTCAGGCGTATCGAGCAGGGCCTCCGGCGCGCCGCGATCCATCATCACCTTGCCGGCGATCATGCGAAGACCGCGCCTGTCCGCCTCCCCCATGACAGCATCGAGGCTGACGGGATGGGACGTGCAGAACAGCGAAGCGCTCGTCGTGCCGTTCGCCGCCAGCGTATCGAGCAGCCAGCGCGCGGCATCGGAGGCAATGCGCGGGCTGGAATAACGCGCTTCTTCCGGAAATGTGTATTTCTGAAGCCATTCCATCAATTCCGCGCCGTAGGACGCGATCACCTGCGTCTGCGGCAGATGGAGATGCGGGTCGATGAAACCCGGCAGGATGAGATGGGGATGGTGGTTGATGACCGGAATGTCCGGTGAGAGGCTCTCGATGATCGGCTGGGCGTTGCCCACGCGCTCGATCTGCCCGTCGCGGATGAGAACCGCGCCATCGGAATGAAAAAGAATGGCCTCATCGCCGGTTTCGCTGGGATCGCCGGTAAAACTCAGGACACGGCCACGAAGGGCAATCGTCCGGCCGGGTGACGCGACAGGTTTCATCGTGCGGTGACCTCCGTCAGTGCTTGCTCTGTGGCAACGCGAGCGCCTGCATCCCCTTCAGGCTGATCGTGGCATTTCCTGACGCCAAGAGCGAGCGCGATGAAAGAGAAGAACGCGCCGATCCCGGGGATGGCCGAGACAGCATGCACCCAGCGCACCACGAACTGCAGCCATCGGAGACATAGGTCCAAATCGTGGGCTCCCCGAGCTCGGCTCGGCTGGCAGCAGCGCGTGAGGTAGCCCCCACGATATGGAGGTCGTCATCCTCGGAAACCGACCGGAGGATGAGGGACGATGGTTTAAGCCTATGAGGTCAGCCACACCGTTATGGGGCAGCCCTGCGAAATGACCCCGGCTCAAATGCCGGAGTCACGCTGGCTCGTGGTTCAAAGGCTTTAGACCGCCGGACAAACGAATTGACCCGTGGGGTCAATCCACGCCCGGCAAACGGCTCAAACGCCGCTCGGGCTGCCGACGGCCCATGAAACCGATGGTTTCAAAGGTCCGCCGGTATTAACTCTGAACGCCTTCCACGTACCAGTCCATCTTCAAAAGCTCGTCCTCGGTCATGGTCTCGCCTTCCGGTACGCGGATCTCGCCGGACTGGTCCTTGATCGGGCCGGTGAAGATCTCGTAATTGCCGGCCTTGGTCTCGTCATAGACCTTCTGGGCGGCCTTCTTCACTTCCTCGGGCATCTTGTCGTTGAACGGGGCCATGACGACCTCGCCCTCTTCCATGCCGAGCCACACATTGTGCGGCTTCCAGGTGCCGTCCATCACCTCCTGAACGCGCTTGGTGTAATAGGGGCACCATTCGTCGATGATCGCGGTCATATGGGCGTTTGGCGCGAAGCTCTCCATGTTCGACGCCTGGCCGAAGGCGATGGCACCGGCTTTTTCGGCGGCCTGCAGCGGGGCCGGCGAGTCCGTGTGCTGGGTGATGACGTCGACGCCCTGAGAGAGCAGTGCGTTGGCCGCGTCGGCTTCCTTCGCCGGGTCATACCAGGAGTTCACCCAGACGACCTGGGTCTTGAAATCCGGGTTCACCTTCTGGGCGGCGAGCTGGAAGGCGTTGATGCCCATCACGACTTCCGGAATCGGGAAGGAAGCGATGTAACCGGCCTTGCCGCTCTTGGACATTTCGCCGGCAATGGTGCCGAGAACCGCGCGTCCCTGATAGAACTTCGAGTTATAGAGCGCCATGTTCTCCGGTCCCGCCTGGAAGCCGGTTGCGTGCTCGAACTTCACGTCCGGAAACTGCTTGGCGACCTTGAGGGTCGGATTGCCGAATCCGAAAGAGGTCGTGAAGATGATGTCCGCACCGTCCTGGGCGAGCTGACGGATGACGCGCTCGGCGTCCGGGCCTTCGGCGACGTTTTCGACATAGGTCGTCTCGACCTTGTCGCCGAGGTTCTCGGCCATGCACTGGCGGCCCTGATCATGGGCGTAGGTCCAGCCGAAATCGCCGACAGGTCCGACATAGACGAAGCCGACCTTGGTTTTCTCTCCGTCCCCGGAATCCTGTGCGAACGCCACTGGCACGGCCAGCGAGGCTGCTGCGAAGGTGGCGGCCGCGAGAAGCCTGCGCTTGGTGATGCTGAACATTGAGGGAAACTCCTTTTGAACTGATTTCTCAGGCCGTGGCCCGGAAGGGTTTTCCGAGGCAGGCGGGCGCGTTCGCGCCGCCTTTCCTCGCGAACGAGATGACCGCGAGTACCGCAACCGTCGCGATATAGGGAAGCGCCGCGAGGAATTCGGGCGCGAACATGTTGAAGCCGGCGGCCTTGGCCTGCAGCTCCATGGTGATGACGAGGCCGAAGAGATAGGCCCCGAGCAGGACGCGCCCCGGCTTCCACGAAGCGAAGACGACGAGGGCGATGGCGATCCAGCCACGGCCCGCCGTCAGCCGCTCCGCCCACATGGGCGTGAGGACGAGGGAATAGTAGCAGCCCGCAAGTCCCGCCATCGCTCCGCCGAAGAGGATGGCGAGATAGCGGATCTTCAAGACAGGATAGCCGATGGCATGGGCCGCATCGTCGGATTCGCCCACCGCGCGCAGGATCAGGCCGCCGCGCGAATGCTTGAGGAACCACCAGACCGCGACGGTGAGCGCGATGGCGACATAGACGAGCGGCGAGTGGCCGAAGATCAGCCTCAGAACCGGATTGTCGAAGGTCAAAAGCGGCCCGAGCGTCGAGGTCGTGATGCCGACGAAGGGCGCGCCGATGAGCGCGGAGACGCCGGTGCCGAAGATCGTCAGCGCAAGCCCCGTCGCAACCTGATTGGCCATCAGCGAAAGCGTGAGAAAGGCAAAGATCAGCGAAACGAGCGCGCCGGCGAGAAGCGCGGCCATCGCGCCGAAGGTCGGCACGCCGGTTTGATAGGCGACGGCGAAGCCGGTGACGGCCCCGATCAGCATCATGCCCTCGACGCCGAGATTGAGGACGCCGGATTTTTCGACCACCAGCTCGCCGAGCGCGGCGATCAGGAGCGGGGTCGCGGCTCCCGCGATGGTCATGAGGATGGCGACGGTCAGATCGATGTTCATGCGTTTGCCGTCTCCGCGCTGGCCGGGGCCGGAGCCGAACGCGGTTCAGCCGCCGCCTTGGCCGGCGCCGACCGCTTCAGGCGATAGGAGGAAAGAATGTCGACGCCCAGCAGGAAGAACAGCATCAGCGCCTGGAAGACACCCGCCGCCGCATTCGGCAGGCCGATCGCCGTCTGGGCGTTTTCGCCGCCCACATAGGTGAGCGCCAGAACGAAGGCCGCGACCAGAATGCCGAGCGGGTTCAGCCGACCGAGAAAGGCGACGATAATCGCCGTATAGCCGTAGCCCGTCGGAAACTGCGGGACCATCTGGCCGAACGGGCCGGACGCTTCGAGTATGCCGGCAAGGCCCGCCAGCCCGCCACCGATGAGAAGCGAGAGCCAGACCGTGGAACTGGCCGAGAAGCCGGCAAAGCGGGCCGCCTTCGGGCTTGCCCCGACGCTTCGCACCTGAAAGCCGACAATGGTGCGGGTCATCACGCCCCAGGCTGTCAGCGCAATCGCGGCAGCGATCGGAACGCCGAGATGGATGAGCGTGCCGGATGCCACCATGGGCAGGGTCTGATCTGAGGTGAACATCGCCGTCTGCGGGAACCCGAACGCCATCGGGTCCTTCCACGGCGAGCGCATCAGATAGAACAGCAGCTGGATTGCCACATAGTTCAACATCAGGGAGGACAGGATCTCGTTGACGCCGAGCTTGGTCTTCAGGATCGCGGGCACCGCCGCATAGGCAGCGCCCCAGATCATCCCCATCAGGATCATGGCGGGCAGGATCCACGCGCCCGTCATGTCGAGGGTGTGAAGCGCCACCCATGTCCCGCCGAGACCGCCGAGAATGTATTGCCCCTCGGCTCCGATATTCCAGACATTGGCGCGAAAGCCGATGGCGAGCCCGGTCGCGATGATGGCGAGCGGCGCGGCCTTTACCAGAAGGTCCTGCCAGCGATAGGCATTGGTGAGCGGCGCGATGAAAATCTCGTAGACCGCCGAGACGCCGTTATGGCCGAGCAGCGTGAAAAGGATCGCGCCCGTGACGAGGGCACCGAGGACGGCGATCACTGGCGCTGCGAGATTGGCCGCGCGGCTCGCCTCGCGCCGAGGCTCAAGCTCCCAGCCCATCATGCGGCCTTCTCCCTGGCGAGCCCCGCGCCCCGGTCGGCATCGTCCTCGCCGTGGACCCCGCCCATCAGGAGGCCGATCTTCTCGATCGAAACCGTCTTCACATCCATCGCCTCCGACAGCGAGCCGCCGTTGATCACGGCAAGCCGGTCGCAAAGTTGCAGGAGTTCGTCGAGGTCCTGGCTGACCAGCAGGATCGCGGCGCCCCTGGCGACGAGATCGATCATCGCCTGTCGGATGAAGCCCGCCGCGCCCGCATCGACGCCCCAGGTCGGCTGGGAGACGATGAAGACCGCCGGATCGGTCATGATCTCGCGGCCGACCACGAATTTTTGCAGATTGCCACCCGAAAGACTGCCGGCCTTCGCCTTCGGCCCGGTCGCCTTGACGGAGAAGGCTTCGATCACGGCCTTGGCGTAGTCATTGATCCTGCCCGTTCGCAGAATGCCGCCTTCCGCAAGGGATTTCGGACCCCGCGCCGACAGAAGCGTGTTTTCCGCAAGGCTCATCGTACCGATCGCGGCATGGCCGTTGCGCTCCTCGGGCAGAGCCGCAAGCCCCTTCTTGCGCCGCGCGCCGACGCCGAGCCGCGAAAGCTCTTCGCCATCGAGCGTGATCGTGCCGGAAACACCGTCCGTCCGCTCGCCCGACAGCACCGAGAGAAGCTCGTTCTGGCCATTGCCGGCAACGCCCGCAATGCCGAGGATCTCCCCCGAGCGGATCGAGAAGGAGACATCCTTTAGGCTGACACCGAAGGGCGGTTCGCCGGGCGCAGAGAGCTTCGAGACCGCGAAACGCTCCTCGCCGAAGACGCAACCCTCCTTGGAGGAGAGATCCTTCAGGCTCCCGCCGATCATCATTTCGGCCATGGAGCGCGCGGTCTCCTCCGCCGGATCGCAGGTGCCGACAACCTTGCCCCCGCGCAGAACGGTCGCCGAATCGCACAGCGCCTTGATCTCGGACAGCTTGTGGGAGATGTAGAGGATCGAGCAGCCTTCGCTCTTCAGCTGGCGCAGGATATCGAACAGCCGGTCCACCTCCTGCGGCGTCAGCACCGAGGTCGGCTCGTCCATGATGAGCAGTTTCGGATTCTGGATGAGCGCCCGGACGATTTCGATGCGCTGACGCTCGCCGACCGACAGGGTGTGAACCTCACGGTGCGGATCGAGCGAGAGGCCGTAGGTCTTCAGCACCTGCCGAACCTTTTCCTCCAGCTCCCGGCTCGGCGGCGGATTGTCCATGCCGAGGGCGATATTCTCGAGAACGGTCATCGCCTCGAACAGCGAGAAGTGTTGGAACACCATCCCGATGCCGAGCGCCCGGGCCGCATGGGGCGATGCGATCTCCACACGGTCGCCATCGAAGGTGATCGTGCCCTCGTCGGCGCGCTGCACACCGTAGATGATCTTTACGAGGGTCGACTTTCCGGCCCCGTTCTCACCAAGAAGTGCGTGAATTTCACCCGGCGCGACGGCAAACGAGACATTCTCGTTGGCGGTCACTCCCGGAAAGCGCTTGGTAATGCCGTTCAGTTCAAGGCGCGCCGTCATGGATCGCGGGCTATCCCATTCAAATTCGTTCGCGACACTATGGCACTACGAAACCGCATCTGCCAAGCGAACGGGCACTGATTTCTGCTGACCGGAAAGAAGGCATCCACAGAGTTCAGCCGCCGTCATCGCAGCGATGACCTCCGGGCGCTTGTCGCGCAGCGCGGTGCCTCCCAAAGGCAGGGTGAGACGGTCGATATCGCCTTCGCGGCCGGCCTCCTTCAGATAGGTTCTGAACCGCGCGCGCTTCGTGGCCGAACCGATCATCCCGACATAACCCGCGTCATGCCGGCGAAGCGCCTCGGCGGCGATCAGGAAATCGAGGGCATGATCGTGGGTCATTACGACGAAACCGGTGCCAGACGGAGCCTCCGCGACCATGGACTCCGGCATGACGGCAACGACCTTACAGACCGGAACGGGCAGGTTTTCAAGCGTTTCGGCACGGGAATCCACGAGGGTGACGTTCAGCGGAAGGGGCGCGAGCGCCTGGGCAAGGGCGCGGCCCGTATGCCCGGCGCCGAAAAGAACGACTTGCGGCCGGTCTTTCGCCCGCTCAACCGCCGCCTCGCGGTTTCGCATCATGACCGCCTCATCGGCCCGCTCGAAGAGAAGATCCACACGCCCGCCGCAGCACTGGCCGATTTCGGGGCCGAGAGGCACGGATTGCTCCGTCCGTACCACGCCGGTTTCCAACATCTTCCGCGCGGTCGCTATGGCGTCAAATTCCAATCGCCCCCCGCCGATCGTGCCTTCCGCACGATCACCCGTCACCAGCATCGACGCACCCGCCTCCCGCGGGGTCGAGCCCAGGGCGCGCGTAATCGTGACGAGGATGGCGGGGATCAAGCGGTCGTCCCCTTAACCCCCTCGATCGCCTTCAGCACCCGCTCCGGCGTCGCCGGGGCATCGAGATCGGGGAAAGCCTTGCCGTTTCCTGCCGCGATCACCGCGTCGGTCAGGGCCGAGAACACTGAGATCGCCAGCATGAAGGGCGGCTCGCCAACGGCTTTCGACCGATAGATCGTGTCGGAGCGGTTCTCGCCCTTGTCCCAGATGGCAATGCGCAGATTATCCGGCCGGTCGTTGGCCGTCGGGATCTTGTAGGTGGAAGGCGCATGGGTCATCAGCCGACCCTTCTCGTTCCACCAGAGCTCTTCCGTGGTGAGCCAGCCCATGCCCTGAATGAAGCCGCCCTCGATCTGGCCCCGGTCGATCGCCGGGTTCAGGGACTTGCCGCAATCATGCAGGATGTCGGCGCGGGTCAGCCTGTATTCGCCGGTCAGGGTATCGACGACCACTTCAGAACAGGCCGCACCATAGGCAAAATAATAGAACGGCCGGCCGCTCGCGCTCTCGCGGTCGTAATGAATGTCGGGCGTCGCGTAGAAACCGGTGGAGGAGAGAGAAATCCGGGCGAGATAGGCTTCGCCCACGAGATCGGCGAAGCGCTTTTCCTCGTTGCCGATCAGCACGCGATTGGCCGCGAACACCACTTGTTCCTTCGGAACGTGATAGCGGGACGCGGCATAGTCGATCAGCCGGTTCTTGATCGTGCGCGCCGCTGCCTGGGCCGCCATGCCGTTGAGATCGGAACCCGAGGAGGCGGCCGTCGCCGAGGTATTCGGCACCTTGGCCGTCGTCGTCGCGGTGATCTTCACCTTCTCGATGTCGATCTGGAATTCCTCGGCCACCACCTGGGCGACCTTCACGAAGAGCCCCTGCCCCATCTCCGTGCCGCCATGGTTCAGGTGAACCGAACCGTCCTTGTAGACATGGACCAGCGCCCCGGCCTGATTGAGATGGCTCGTCGTGAAGGAGATGCCGAACTTCACCGGCGTCAGGGCGATGCCCTTTTTCAAGACCGGGCTTTTCGCGTTGAAGGCGCTGATCGCCTCGCGGCGCGCGCGGTAGTCGCAGGATGTCTCCAGTTCTTCGGTGATTTCGGCGATGACCGCGTCCGTCACCGGCATGTGATAGGGCGTCACGCCCGGCTCGGTGCCGGCATCGAAGGACGGGTAGAAATTCACCTTGCGCACGTCGAGCGGGTCCTTGCCCGTCTCGAATGCGATCCGGTCCATCACCCGCTCGATTCCCACCATGCCCTGCGGCCCGCCAAAGCCACGAAAGGCGGTGTTCGAGACGGTATTGGTCTTCAGACGGCGCGACAGGATGCGCGCTGCGGGAAGGCTGTAGGCATTGTCGGCGTGAAACATCGCCCGGTCGGCGATGGCGGCGGAGAGATCGCGGGAATAGCCACAGCGCACGAGCTGGGAAAAATCGCTCGCCGCGATGCGTCCGTTTTCTGAAAAGCCGACCGCGTAGTCGATCTCCACCTCGTGGCGCTTGCCGGTCATCTCCATGTCGTCATCTCGGTCCAGCCGGCATTTTACGGGCCGGCCGGTCTTGACCGCAGCAAGGGCCGTCACGGAGGCAAACAGCGCCGGCTGACTTTCCTTGCCGCCGAAGCCGCCGCCCATGCGCCGCACCTCGACGGTCACCGCATGATCCGGCACGCCAAGCATCTTTGCGACATTGTGCTGAACCTCGGACGGATGCTGGGTGGAGGAGCGCACCAGCACATCGCCGTCCTCCAGCGGGATCGATGTCGCGATCTGGCCTTCGAGATAGAAGTGGTCCTGTCCGCCCACAGCGACCCGGCCACTGACGCGTTTCGGGGCGGCTTCGAGCTCAGCATCCACGTCGCCGATGCGCATTTCGTGGGGATCGAGAAGATCGTGGCCTGTTTCCCGCGCCTGAAACAGCGCCGCCTCGATGGTAATCGCCGCCGGCAGGTCCTCGTATTCGAGGACCGCGCGCTTTGCCGCGCGCCGCGCAAGCGCGATCGTTTCGGCGGCGACCGCGAAGATCGGCTGGCCGACATACTGGACGATCGCCTCCGGTCCGCTCACCGGCGGGAAGATCGGATCGTCGCCGAAGACAGGGGAATAGTCGTTCTGGCCGGGGATATCGTCCGCCGTCAGCACACAGGCGATGCCGGGCGCTTCGCGAACCTTGGAGACATCGAGCGACAGGATACGCGCATGGGCCTTCTCGCTCATGGCGATATAGATCTGCAATGTGCCCGGCAGTTCCGGCTCGTCATCGATATAGCGCGCCGTGCCGAGGACATGCTTTTCGCCGCTGTCGTGGACGCGTTTGGTATGAACGCCGCCCCTGATGGCCATTTCGTGCGTCGGTGGCTGCTCGCCCAGCTCGGCGGAGGAAGGCTCGCCAGCGCCGGAGCGATCCTGAATGCGGGTCTCGTCCATCAAGCAGCTCCCCGTGCTTTGCCCGTCTCGAAGGCCGCAATCCGCAGAGGCTTGTCCGGGCCACGCTCCAGCCTGAAGCGCTCAAGCAAATTTTGCGCCGTCTTCAGCCGGTATTCGCTCGACGCGCGCATATCGCTCAGCGGCTGAAAATCCTCGGCAAGAGCGACTTGAGCATCGCGCACCGCATCAGCATCGAAGGGCCGGCCCAGAAGCGCCGCCTCCGCTTGCCCGGCCCGCTTCGGCACACCCGCCATACCGCCGAAAGCAAGGCGGGCCTCGCTCACGCTCTCCCCGTCGAAGGTCAGCCGGAAGGCGGCCATGACGGCGGAAATGTCGGAATCGAAGCGTTTGGAGATCTTGTGGGCGAAATAGAGCTGGTTCTCCTCCAGCCGCGGCACTTCCAGCGCGACCACGAATTCGCCCGGCGCGCGGTCCTGTTTGCCGTATTCGATGAAGAAGCGCTCCAGATCGATAACGCGCATGTCATCGCCCTTGCGCAGATAGACCCGGCCCCCGAGCGCGATCAGGCAGGGTGGAAGATCGCCGATGGGCGAGCCGTTGGCGATGTTGCCACCCACGGTGCCGGCATTGCGGATCTGTGAGCCGGCAAAGCGGCGCATCATCTCACCGAGATCGGGATGAAGATCGGCCAGCGTTGCGAACGCCTCGGCATGGGTGACGCCGGCCCCGAAATAAAGAACGTCGAGCCGCTCCTCGATCATCTGAAGGTCGCGGACCTTGGAGACATCGATCAGAACGGAAAGATCGCGGTGCTGCTTGGTGACCCAAAGCCCCACATCGGTCGCCCCCGCAACGAGGGTCGCATCGGGATGGGCGGCATAGGTGTCGGCAAGATCGTCGACGTTTTCGGGCGCGAACCAGAGCTGGTGCCCGCCCGGACCTTCCCCCTCGTAGCGGAAGTTCGCACCGTTCTGGATGTCGCCGAGGCGCTTGGCGAGCGCCAGATCCTCGCCCAGCGTATCGGGTTTGGGAAGCTTCGCCAGCGTCTCGCCGGCATCGATGATCGGGCCGTAGCCGGTGCAGCGGCAAAGATTGCCGGAAATCTGGTCCTTCACCGTCTGGCGATCGGTCAGCTTGCCGCTATCCCAAGCGGAAAAGAGCTGGACGACGAAGCCTGGCGTGCAGAAACCGCACTGGCTGGCATGACCCTCCACCATCGCCTCGCGCAGGGCCTTCGCCCCGTCCGCGCCGCGATGGAGCCCAAGCTTTTCCACGGTCTCGATCGCCCGGCCGTTCATGGCAGGCAGGAACTGGATGCAGGCATTCACCGGCCGGCGCTTCAGCCCGCCGTGTCCGTCGTTTTCCGAGATCAGCACCGTGCAGGCCCCGCAATCGCCCTCGGCGCAGCCTTCCTTGGTGCCGGTCAGGCGCTCGGTTTCGCGCAAATATCGCAACAGCGTCGTCGTTGCGGCGACGCCGGAGACAGAACGCTTCTCGCCATTGAGGAGGAAGCGGATCGGTTGGGCGGTATCGGATGTCATTCAGCTCCCCCGATATGTGGAGTAGCCGAAGGGCGAGATCAGCAGCGGCACATGGTAATGGGTATGTTCGCTCATCCCGAAGCGGATGACGACGTCGTCGAGGAATTTCGGATCGGGCAGATCGAGGTCGAGACCATCGAAATAGGCGCCCGCCGCGAAAACCAGTTCGTAAAGGCCGATCTGAAACCCATCAGAACCAAGAATCGGGCCGTCGCAACGCCCGTCGCTATTGGTCGTGACATCGGCGATCTTTTCGCGTGCCCCGCTGGAGCCCACCCGATAGAGCTTGATGGAAAGCCCCGCTGCCGGCCGGCCGGTCGCCGTATCCAGCACATGGGTCGTCAGTGTGCCGCCGTTTTCGCCCGCCATGATGCGCCTCGATTCGATGTCTTGGAGATCGATGATGCACCGCGAGGCGGCCAGCCTGCAAGGGCGCAGGAGACGACCCCGTCATCTGCCGTGAGACCCATGGAACGGCGCATCAAGCGAAAGGGGGGACAAACGAAAACGGGCGCCCAGAAGGACGCCCGTTCCACCGTATCGAATGAGATTACTGGCGGTTAGCGAAGGATGTAGACGATCTGACGGGTGTTTGGATCGACGAGAACTTCCTGACCGTTCACGTTGGCATATTCGTACTCATACTCAGGAACCGGGTTGAGCTGAACGTTCTCGGGGATGCCGGCACCGATGACCGTCTCGCCTTCGAGATAGACCGGATCGACCGGGTTGGAGCGGACATATTCGACCCGAGCGTCTGGCGGATTGATCGCCGCACCGGCCACGAGGCCGACACCGCCGCCGACGGCCGCACCGACCGGACCACCAACGAGCGCGCCGATCGTCGCGCCTGCCGCAGCACCCGCGACTTCGCCGGCACCGCCTTCGTCTTCATAGGTCACGGTCGGAACCGCTTCAGGTGAAGCCTGACGGCGCTCGACGACAACGACCTGCTGCCCCTCCACATCCGTGGTCAGATAATTGGCGAAGGCCCAGCCCTGGGTGCCGTTGACGGTGACGCGGCACCATTCCCCGCCTTCCGTACAACCATCGAGGGTCGCGGCGTCGCCGTTCGGAATGACACCAACGATCCCGTAGTTGGAGCCTGGTCCGGCGCGAACGTTGAGATCCGTCGTCGAGGATACTGCGGTCTGCGCCATCGACGGGGTCGCGGCGAAGGCCGCGATCGAAAGGGCACCGGCAGCAAGAGCGGTCGTGCGAAGAAGTTTCATGAGATATACTCCGAAATTGTTACCGCCACCATCATCTCGCGGCGGGTCGACAGGAAAAGAGCGAAGCATCGCGTTCGGTTCCCAAGTTTTTGATGAACAACGACTATTGGCTTTGTTCATCCTTCATTCATCTTCGCGAACCCCCTTCGCAGCAGGGGATTGGGTCGGTGAACGGGGGTCACCGACGTGTTCGCTTCAAGAATTCGCCATAATATTTCCTTGAGAAAGACCGTTTTGTTGATCGCCGAAACTGCATCCCATGCGATCTTGCCGGTCTTATCTTGCGCGCAGGCCCCTCGGTCCCTATCGCAACAGCGCCTTCGGCACCCTTGCGGTGCCCCACGGCCGTGGCAGGAGGTTCCGGAGTCGCGGCCGATGCCCTCCCCGCCGGCATCTCACGATTGATCTCCCTTGAGCCGCCGGCGTCCGGTCCGTATCCTCACTGCGATAACGCCGCGGCGCGACCTGCCTTGTCCGGCTCATTGGAAAGACGTTTTGATAAATCTGCGGACCACCCCACTCGACGCCGATGCCTTTCGCCCGTTCGGCGAGGTCATCGAGACGGACAACGCATCCGAAATCCGCCTCATCAACAAAGGGACTACGACGCGCTTCCATGATATCGCGCCGGTCGACGTCGCCGCCGGAGGCGGGCACCCGCTGATCTCGATCTTTCGCGGTAAACCCTTCGATTTTCCGGTGACGATCGAGATGATGGAGCGTCATCCCCTCGGCAGCCAGGCTTTCATGCCCCTGTCGGCGCGGCCCTATCTCGTCGTGGTCGCACCTGACGAGGGCGGAAAGCCGGGCGAGCCGGTGGTTTTCCTCGCCGCACCGGATCAGGGTGTCTCCTACCATCCGAACGTCTGGCACCATCCGCTGCTGTCGCTCGAGGACGTGTCCGATTTTCTGGTCGTCGATCGCGGCGGCGAGGGCCGAAATCTCGAAGAGGCCGATTACGAGACGCCCTTCGCTGTGACGGATTGAAACGTCATCCGGGCTCGTCAGCAGGGCTCGCTGCGCGAAGGCCGCGCGCCGCGGATTTTGTCCCTGAAATCCGTGAATTCGAAGCGATCGAACGCCTTTCGTGCAGCACCCGGCGCGTGAGCCTTCGACGCCTGGTTGCAGAAGCGGCGCCTAAGGCTCACGAGGGGAACGTCAAGGCTTTGACCTTCGCTGCGGAACCTTGTTAGATCACCCAAAATTGACGATTCGAACTTTGGGAGGAGTAGCGATTGTCGAGCGCCGATTACGCCATTGAGACGCGTAATTTGACCAAATCGTTCAAAGGCTTCACGGCGGTTAACGACGTTTCCCTGAAAGTCGGACAAGGCACGATCCACGCCTTGATCGGACCGAATGGCGCCGGCAAGTCGACGATGTTCAACCTCATCACGAAGTTTCTCGAGCCGACGACCGGCAAGATCTTCTTGAACGGCAAGGACATCACCTCGGAAAAACCAGCGCAGATCGCCCGGAAAGGTGCCGTGCGCTCCTTCCAGATCTCCTCGGTCTTCCCGCATCTGACGCTTCTGGAGAACATCCGCGTCGCCCTGCAGCGGCGGATGCGGAATTCTTATCATTTCTGGAAGTCCGAATCCCGCCTCGACGTCCTCAACGAGGATGCCCGAAAAATTCTCGCCCAGGTGGGCCTCGAAGATTCCCAGAATGTGCTCGCTGCCGAACTGCCCTATGGCCGCAAACGCCTGCTCGAACTTGCAACCACCTTGGCGCTCGAACCCAAGGTGATGCTGCTCGACGAGCCGATGGCCGGCATGGGGACGGGCGACGTCCAGCGCGTCGCCGATATCATCCGCCAGGTCGCCAAGGGACGAACGGTGCTGATGGTCGAGCACAATCTTCACGTCGTCGCCGATCTCTCAGACAAGATCACGGTGTTGCAGCTCGGCGCAGTACTCGCCGAAGGCAGCTATGACGAGGTGAGCCAGAACCGGGAGGTCCGTTCGGCCTATATGGGCGAATCCGATGACTGATACGATTCTTCAGACCAAGAACCTGCAGGCCTGGTATGGCGAGAGCCATATCCTGCACGGCATCGATTTTGCCGTGCCGAAGGGCCAGATCGTCACGCTCCTCGGCCGCAATGGTGCGGGCAAGACGACGACGCTCCGCTCCATCATGGGGCTGGTCAAGAACCGCACCGGCTCGGTGGTCCACGAGGGCACCGACATCATCAAGATGTCGCCCAACCAGATCGCGCGCAAGGGCATCGCCTATTGCCCGGAAGAGCGCGGCATCTTTTCCTCGCTCAACGTCAAGGAGAACCTGCAATTGCCGCCGGTGATCGCCGATGGCGGCATGAGCGAGGAGCGGGTCTACGAGCTGTTTCCGATCCTCAAGACGCGCGGCAACAGCCAGGGCACCAAGCTTTCGGGCGGCGAGCAGCAAATGCTCGCCATCGCCCGGATCCTGCGCACCGGTGCCCAGCTTCTTCTTCTCGACGAGCCGACGGAAGGCCTTGCCCCGGTGATCGTCAACCAGATCGGCGACATCATCAAGCGCCTGAAGGAGGAGGGCTTCACCATCCTCCTCGTCGAACAGAACTTCCGCTTTGCCGAACGCATGGGCGACATCCACTACGTCATCGAGCATGGCGAGGTCGTCGACCGGTTCGAGCGCGCGGAGATCGAAAGCAACAGGGAAAAGATCACGGGCTATCTCGGCGTCTGAGGCGCCGAATGCCGAACGGTCTGTGGGAGGACAAGCAAATGAGAGCGAATGAGCTGACGAGACCGGCGGACGGCCAGCGCGAATGTGACGAAACGAGCCGGTAAGACGCTCGAACCCCCGTGAAGCGCGGCCCTTTTGGCCAGCGCTTCATCCCTTCCTGACACGCAGCCTCACGGTCCGACCAACGCTCCTTTGTCGTGACCGACTGCATTTCGAGGATCTCTCAATCCATGGACTTTCTCGGAGTCCCCTTTCCGGTTTTCGCAGGCCAGCTCCTGATCGGGCTGATCAACGGCGCGTTCTATGCCGTTCTCAGCCTTGGCCTCGCGCTCATCTTCGGCCTGTTGAACATCGTCAACTTCGCCCATGGCGCGCTCTACATGGTGGGCGCGTTCGTCGCCTTCCTGCTGCTCGATATCCTCGGGATCGGTTACTGGCCGGCACTCATCCTCTCGCCGATCATCGTCGGTGCCTTCGGCATGGTGATCGAGCGCTTCCTTTTGCGGCCCATCGCCGACCTCGACCACCTCTATGGCCTCCTCCTCACCTTCGGCCTCGCTCTGCTCATTGAAGGCTTCTTCCGGCAGATGTACGGCGTTTCGGGCGAGACCTACGCCATTCCGAGCGCGCTCCAGGGCGGCTTCAATCTCGGCTTCATGTTCCTGCCCACCTATCGCGCCTGGGTGATCGTCGCCGCGGTCATCGTCTGCGGCGCGACCTGGTTCCTCATCGAGCAGACGCGGCTTGGGGCGACCATGCGCGCGGCGGTGGAAAATGCCGATCTCGTACGGGCCTTCGGCGTCAACGTGCCGCTCCTCGTCACCCTCACCTATGGTCTCGGCGTCGCGCTCGCGGCCTTTGCCGGCGTGCTTGCCGCGCCGATCTATTCGGTGAACCCGCTGATGGGCTCCAACATCATCATCGTCGTCTTCGCGATCGTCGTCATCGGCGGCCTCGGTTCGATCAAGGGCGCGATCATTTCCGGTTTCCTGCTCGGTGTCTTCGAAGGCCTGACGCGCGTCTATTATCCGGAAGCCTCCAACATCGTCATCTTCGTCGTCATGGCGGTCGTCCTCGTCGTCAGGCCCGCCGGACTGTTCGGGAAAACAGCATGACCGATACGAGCAAATCCGATTTGAAGACGACGAACGACACAAGAGGCGGCGGCGTATCATCCGCAGGCGGATCGTCGTCGATCCTCACCGATGTCCGGCTCTGGTCCGTCATCGGCCTCGTTTTCCTTCTGGTCATCCCGCATTTCGTCTATCCGGTCATGGTCGCGAAGATCTTGTGCTTCGCGCTCTTCGCCGCGGCCTTCAACCTGCTTCTCGGCTTTGCGGGACTGCTCTCTTTCGGCCATGCCGCGTTTTTCGGCATGTCGGCCTATGTCACCGGCTATTGCCTGCAAACGCTGGGATTTTCCGCCGGCCTCGGCATTCTCGCGGGCACGGCCGCGGGGGCGATCCTCGGGCTCCTGATGGGTCTTCTCGCGATCCGTCGTCAGGGCATTTATTTTGCGATGATCACCCTGGCGCTTGCCCAGATGGTCTATTTCGTCGCCCTCCAGGCCCCGTTCACGGGCGGTGAAGACGGCTTGCAGGGCGTGCCCCGGCGCGATCTCTTCGGCTTCATCGACATGTCGAGCAACATGAACGTCTACTATCTCGTTCTCGGCATCTTCTGCATCGGCCTTTTCATCATCTATCGTACAGTTCACTCGCCCTTCGGGCAGGTGCTGAAGTCGATCCGCGAGAATGAGCCGCGTGCGATCTCGCTCGGCTACGACGCCGACCGCTACAAGCTGGTGGCCTTCGTCATTTCCGCTGCGCTCTCCGGCCTCGCGGGCTCGACCAAAGTGATGATTTTCCAGCTCGCCTCGCTGACCGATGTTCAGTGGCAGATGAGCGGCGAGGTGGTGCTGATGGCGGTGCTCGGCGGCATCGGAACCATGCTCGGGCCCATCGTCGGGGCGACGATCATCATTTCGCTGCAGAACGAACTCGCCCAGATCGGATCAGTCTCGACCATCGTCCAAGGCGCGGTCTTCGTGTTCTGTGTGCTGGCCTTCAGGCGCGGCATCGTCGGCGAGATCTCTCACCGCTGGAAGATCTGGCGCGGTCGTTCGTGATACTCAGACAAAATCCGTTTGGTCGCTTCGCGATAACGGATCTTCAAACGTATCTTTGCCGCTTGGGCCTTTGAAAGCACCGCCTTCGAAGGCCTGAGTGCAGTCCAGGCTGTCATGTCAGGCGAGTGCTCTGGTCCTTGAGGAAGCGGCTGCGCTACATCCGGCTGATCCAGAAGGACTCTGCATGGAAAACTGCCGAGTGGCAGGACCGTCCTGCCACGCCGTGGTGGCGGCGCGAGCGAACAGGCTTCGCAAACAGCGGCGGAACGTCCAGAACGGCGAAAGTCCGCTCGACTGTTCAGCCGTGTGTTCGAGCCCCCAATCTCAGTGCGGCTCCAACGATCATTCTTTTCGACCCCAAAACACGAAAGGCCGCTCCCTTTCGGAAGCGGCCCCGTGATTTCAGGCCGGTCGGATCATCGGCAGGCGATGACGCCGGTCCGTAAATCCTCAGACGAAGCGGAAAGGCTGCTCCCCGCGCACCATCAGATTCAAAGACCCAACCGGCATCAGATAATCACTCGACATTGGATCACCTCCTTTCGCTTCGTTAAACACAAGGCAGAGTATGGGGCGGGCAATCGCGCTGCGCAAGCGCTAACGTCTGAGATGGTTGGTCTTTTTCGTCGCAGATTGCTCTTTTGTTCGGCAGAAGACGATCAGCGAACGGGATCGGAGCAGATCAAATCCGGGCGAGGTCGGCGATGATGTCGCGCACCTGAAGGCGCGCCGCATCCAGTCCCTTCGACGTATCGATCAGGAAATCGGCCCGTTTCCGCTTGTCCGCGTCGGGCATCTGCGCGGCGAGGATGCCCTCGAATTTCGCCTCGCTCATGCCCGCACGGGCCAGCACGCGGTTGCGCTGGACCTCGGCCGGAGCCGTAACCACGACGACCTTGTCGCAGCGCGTTTCGCCGCCGGTCTCAAAGAGAAGCGGAATATCGAGAACGGCGAGTGCCGCGCCCTTTTCGCGGGCACCATCCAGAAACTCCGTCTCTTCCTCACGCACCAGCGGATGGACGATCGCTTCCAGCCGCTTCATCGCGTCCGGCTTTCCGACGACCGCTTCTCCAAGCTTTTGCCGGTCGACCGATCCATCGACCACCGTTCCGGCAAAAGCCTCTTCGATCAGCGGCGCGGCACGGCCCGCGTAAAGCCGGTGGACCGCTGCGTCCGCCGAATAGACCGGCACGCCTTCGACCTCGAACATGTCGGCGGTCGTCGACTTGCCCATGCCGATCGAGCCGGTGAGACCGAGGACGATCATGGCGTGTCCAGCCTCATGGGTCAGCCTTCGATCCCGAGATCGCGCAACACCATCCTGCGCAGATCCTCCGTCACCTCCGGACGGGTGCCGAACCAGCGCTCGAAGCCCGGCACGGCCTGATGGAGCAGCATGCCGAGGCCGTCGCAATGCTTCAGCCCTTCCTTTTCGGCCGCACGGAGGATCGGCGTCATCAGCGGCGAATAGACGATGTCGGTCACCATTGCATCGCGCTTCATCATGGAGAGATCGGGGAGTTTCTCCGGAAACCATGCGGGGAGTTCCGGATCGCGTTCAGGCGTCGGCGCGGTGTTCACGACGAGATCAGCGATGGTCAGAAGCTCGTCCCGCTCATCTTCGCCATGGGCAGAGAGCTTGGGGCCGAAATCGCGCACGAGATTTTCGGCCCGCGAGACCGTGCGGTTGACGACGAAGATATGGGTCACGCCACGCTCGATCAGCGCATGGATCACCGCCCGGGCCGCGCCCCCTGCCCCGATGACGAGGGCATATTCGGCACTGTCCCAGCCTATGAGCCGCTCGTCCAGATTGGCCGCGAACCCGTAAGCATCGGTGTTGCCGCCGATCAGCCGGTCGCCCTCGAACCAGAGCGTGTTCACGGCCCCGATTGCCTCGGCTGCACCATCGCGCCCATCGACATGGCGAAAGGCGGCTTCCTTGTGCGGGATCGTGACATTGCCGCCGGCAAAGCCCTTTTCACGCAGGCTCTTCAGGAAAACCGAAAACTCTTCCGGCGGCACACCCTGCCGGCCGTAGGAGCCAGCGATACCAAGGGTCTTCAGCCAGTGGCCGTGGATCAGGGGCGAGCGCGAATGCCAGACCGGCCAGCCGGTGATGAAGGCGGACGGCCCGTCGATCTTCGGCTTGTTGAAGTCCGGGTCGAAGATCGAGTTCTCGCCTCTCGCCCGGCTCTCCCCGCTCACATAGGGCTTGGGCTCCCAGGCAGCGTCCCGCTCGGCGATCGTCTGCTGGCTTTGCTCAAGTTCAGCCGGCTGTTCGTCGGTCTTCTCAGCCATCGAGTTCTCCGCGCGCCCTCAACTCCTTCAAAAGCGGCAGGAGGGGCAGGCCGATGATGGTGAAGTAATCGCCCTCGATCGCCTCCATCAGCTGGATGCCCTCCTTCTCGATCTGATAGCCGCCGACGCTGGTGAGCGACTTTTGCCCGCACTGGGCGAGATAGCGACCGACGAAAGCCGGATCGAGCTCGCGCATGGTCAGGGCCGCGATGGAGGTGTGACGCCAGACGACCTCGCCGTTCTCGACCAGAACGACGGCGCTGTTGAGATGATGGGTCTTGCCGGACAGCGTCAGCAGCGCCCGGCGCGCCTCTTCCATATTGGCCGGTTTGTGGAACACCTGATCGCCGAGCGAAAGCGTCTGGTCCGCGCCGATGACGAGGCTCTTGGGGTGGCGCTCCGACACATCGACCGCTTTGGATTCGGCGAGAATCTGGGCGATCTCGTCTGGGGAAACGCCTGAGTCCTTCAGCGGGGCCTCGACGGCGCGCTCGTCGATCTCGGCCGATTCGGTGATGAAATCGACCCCGGCATTCTTCAGAAGCTCGCGGCGATGGACGCTCGACGATGCGAGCACGATGCCTTGCGACATGGGCGGTTTCCTCCAGGAAATCTCGAATGCCAGCGTTGATCCACGATGCGCCGGTCGTTTGTCTCGATTGCTTGTCGTGATTTTCGCTTTTTGGCGCAAGAGGGCTTCACCCGATCATGTCCATCTGGTCTCCTGCGCCATATCACCGTGGGTGAGACCGTCATCATGCGGTCGCCTTCAGGAACGGGTCAAGGATTGCCGGCAATGACGAGCGAAACGACAAGGGCGGGCGCCTATGATTTCTGGATCGACCGGGGTGGTACCTTCACCGATGTCATCGCGAAGGGGCCGGACGGCTCGCTCTCGCCCCTGAAGCTCCTTTCGGAAAATCCCGGCGTCTACGAGGATGCCGCGCTCGAAGGCATTCGGCGCACCCTCGGCATCGAAACCGGCGGGCCGATTCCTCCCGCGCGCATCGGCACGGTGCGCATGGGAACGACGGTTGCGACCAATGCGCTTCTGGAGAGAAAGGGCGACCGGACGCTGCTTCTCATCACGCGCGGCTTTCGCGACGCGCTGAAGATTGCCTATCAGGCGCGACCGGACATCTTTGCCAAACAGATCATCCTTCCCGAACAGCTTTACGAGCGGGTCGTCGAGATCCCCGAGCGCGTTCTCGCCGACGGCACGGTCGAGACCGAATTCGACGCGGCGGCGGCACGCGAGGCTCTCAAGGCGACAAAGGCGGACGGCATCGACGCCTGCGCCATCTGCTTCATGCATTCCTGGCGCTATCCCGATCACGAGAAGCAGGCCAAGGCCCTCGCGGAAGAGGCCGGCTTTTCTCAGGTCTCGACCGGCCACGAGGTCTCGCCGCTGGTAAAGCTCGTCGGGCGCGGAGATACGGCGGTGGTGGATGCCTATCTGACGCCGATCCTGAGGCGCTATGTGGACAAGGTCGCCTCTGCGCTCGGCGCCGAAACCGGCGAGGCGAAGGCCCCGTCCCTCCAGTTCATGATGTCCTCGGGCGGGCTGACGGCGGCCGAGATGTTCGACGGCAAGGATGCGATCCTGTCCGGCCCCGCAGGCGGCGTGGTCGGCATGGCGGAAACCGGCAAGGCGGCGGGTTTCGACAAGATCATCGGCTTCGACATGGGCGGTACCTCGACCGACGTCACCCATTATGCGGGTTCGTTCGAACGCGCGCTGGATTCCGAGGTCGCCGGCGTTCGCATCCGCGCGCCGATGATGCGCATCCATACGGTGGCGGCGGGCGGCGGCTCGATCCTCTCCATCGATCAGGGCCGGTTCCAGGTGGGGCCGGCCTCGGCCGGTGCCCATCCGGGCCCTGCGGCCTATGGCAAGGGCGGGCCGCTGACGGTGACGGATGCCAATGTCATGCTCGGCAAACTCCGCCCGTCTCTCTTTCCGGCGGTGTTCGGCGAGAATCAGGATCAGCCGCTTAACGCGGAAATCGTGCGCGAGAAGTTCGGGGCGCTGAAGGCGGAGCTCGGGGGCGATCGCTCGCTTGAGGCAATCGCCGAGGGCTTCCTCACCATCGCCGTCGAGAACATGGCGAACGCGGTGAAGAAGATTTCCGTCCAGCGCGGCTACGATGTCTCGACCTATCTTCTGAATTCCTTTGGCGGCGCGGGCGGCCAGCATGCCTGCCTCGTCGCCGATGCCCTCTCCATGGAGACGGTGCTGATCCATCCGATGTCGGGGCTTCTCTCCGCCTACGGGATCGGGCTGTCCTCCCTTTTTGCGAGCTGGTCCCAGGCGCTGGTGATCCCGCTCGACGAGAAAGCGGCTGGCGAGATCGACCCTCTCGAAAAACGCCTCACCGAAGAGGCGACCGGCGAACTGACAAGCCAGGGGCTCTCCGAGGATCGCATCGAAACCGAAACGATCCTGCAATTGCGCTACGATGGCACGGATACGACGCTTCCCGTCGCCTGGACCGGAGATCTCGGCGAGGCGCGGCGTGGGTTCGAGACCGCCCACAAGGCGCAGTTCGGCTTCATCTACGAAGGCCGGGCGATCACGGTGGAGACGGTCTCGCTGGAGGCGAGCGAGATCCGGGACGAAGACCTGGCGGAGACGACCGCTTCCGAGGCTGGAGCGGACGCCGAAGCCACGGAAACCGTTGAGATCTTCACGGATGGGGAGCATCGCTCCGCCAGTGTCTATCGCTCCGAGACCCTTTCAACGCAGGCCGCGCTGAACGGCCCGGCGCTGATCATCGAGCCGAACCAGACCATCGTCGTCGAACCGGGCTGGCGCGCGGAGAAGACCGCAGCCGGCAATATCCTGATGAAGCGCACCGAAAAGAAGCCGCGCCTTGCCGCGCTCGGCACGGGTCAGGCCGGCAAGGAGGGCGCCGATCCGGTGCTCCTCGAAGTCTTCAACAATCTCTTCATGTCGATCGCCGAGCAGATGGGCGTGACGCTGCAGAACACGTCCTCCTCGGTGAACATCAAGGAACGGCTCGACTTTTCCTGCGCGGTCTTCGACGAAAGCGGCGCACTGGTCGCCAACGCTCCCCACATGCCCGTCCATCTCGGCTCCATGGACCGCTCGGTGGAGGCGATCATCAAGGCGAACGAAGGACGGATCAAACCCGGCGACGTGTTCGCCCTCAACGCGCCCTATAACGGCGGCACCCATCTGCCGGACATCACGGTGGTGACGCCGGTTTTCTCCGATGCCGAGCATAGCGAGGCGGGTGAGGAGTCGCGGCGTATCCTCTTCTACGTCGCCTCACGCGGCCATCATGCCGATGTCGGCGGCATCGCGCCGGGTTCGATGACACCCCGCGCCACGAAGGTGGACGAGGAAGGTGTTCTGATCGACAATCTGAAACTCGTCGCGGAAGGCATTTTCCAAGAGGAGGAAACCCTCAATATCCTCACCGGACACACCTATCCGGCGCGCAATCCGGCCCAGAACGTCGCGGATCTGAAAGCCCAGATAGCCGCGAACGAAAAGGGCGTTACGGAACTGCGCCGCATGGTCGAAACCTTCGGCCTCGACACGGTCAAGGCCTATATGGGCCATGTGCAGGACAATGCCGCCGAAGCCGTGCGCGGCCTCATCGAGAAACTGTCCGATTGCGAATGCGAGTATCCGACCGATACCGGACAGACCATTCGTGTGAAGATCACGGTCGACAGGGCGAACAGGACGGCCAAGGTCGACTTTTCCGGCACGTCCGAGATGCGCGAGAACAATTTCAACGCGCCGGAGCCGGTAACCCGCGCAGCCGTGCTCTATGCCTTCCGGGTGATGGTCGAAAAGCCGATCCCGATGAATGCCGGCTGCCTTCGACCGGTCGAGATCGTCATCCCCGATGGCTCCATGCTGAAGCCCAGCTATCCGGCCGCCGTCGTCGCCGGCAATGTGGAAACGTCCCAGCACGTGACGAACGCACTTTTTCAGGCCTTCGGCGCGCTCGCCAATCATCAGGGCACGATGAACAATCTCACTTTCGGCAACGAGACCTACCAGTATTACGAGACCATCTGCTCGGGCTCGCCCGCCGGCAGGCTCAACGACGGCACTGCCTTTGCCGGGACGGACGGCGTTCACTGCCACATGACGAATTCGCGGCTGACCGACCCGGAAATTCTCGAAATGCGCTATCCGGTGGTGCTGGAGGACTTCCACATTCGCGAGGGCTCTGGCGGCGCCGGGGCGAAACGCGGCGGCGATGGCACCGAGCGCAGGATCCGTTTTCTGGAGCGCATGGACTGCTCCATCCTCTCCTCCCACCGGACGCGCCCGCCCGAGGGCATAGAAGGCGGGGAGCCGGGCGAAACAGGCGAAACCCTCGTCAGGCGGTCGAGCGGCGAAACGGAAGCATTGAACCCCTGCGACCAGACGGTTCTCGAAGCCGGCGAGGCGGTGATCGTCAGAACGCCGACATCCGGCGGCTTCGGCAGTGGGAGCCAAGGCAAGGGCTGATCAGGCGCCCGATGGCAGAAGCCGGGCGGCTGAGTGAAGCTTGCCCAAACAACGAATGGCCCCTGGAAAGCAGATCTTTCCAGGGGCCATTTGTATAAAATTCGTCTTTCAAAACGCCGGACTTATACCGCCGGACGAATGAATTGACCCGTTGGGTCAATCCACGCCCGGCAAACGGCTCAAACGCCGCTCGGGCTGCCGACGACCCATGAAACCGATGGTCTCAAAGGTCCGCCGGTCTCATACGAAATCCGTTTGATCGCTTCGCGGTAACGGATTTGACGACGCTCAGGCGCCGCGCGGGCTTCGATAGCGTCCCCGGCTTGATCAGCCGGATACGGACTTAACCGCCTGTCGGATAGTTCGGACTTTCGCGGGTGATCGTCACGTCGTGGGCATGGCTTTCGCGCAGACCCGCATTGGAAATGCGGACGAACTCGGCCTTGTTGCGGAACTCTTCGAGGTTCTTCGCGCCCACATAACCCATGGCAGCGCGAAGCCCGCCGGTGAGCTGGTGGAGGACACCGCCAACCGGCCCCTTATAGGCGACCTGGCCCTCGATCCCTTCCGGCACCAGCTTCAGCGTGTCGCGCACTTCCGCCTGGAAGTAGCGGTCGGCCGAGCCGCGCGCCATCGCGCCGACCGAGCCCATGCCGCGATAGGCTTTGAAGGAGCGGCCCTGATAGAGATAGACCTCGCCGGGGCTTTCGTCCGTGCCGGCAAGCAGCGAGCCGACCATGGCGCCGGCCGCGCCGGCCGCGAGCGCCTTGGCAAGATCGCCGGAGAACTTGATACCGCCATCGGCGATGACCGGAACGTTCTGCTTGGCCGCTTCTTCGGCAGCGCCCATGACGGCGGCAAGCTGTGGCATGCCGACGCCCGCGACCACACGGGTCGTGCAGATGGAACCGGGACCGATGCCGACCTTCACACCGTCCGCGCCCGCATCGATCAATGCCTTGGTGCCGGACGGCGTTGCGACATTGCCGGCGATGATCTGGACGCTGTTGGAGAGCGCCTTCACCCGCGAGACCATGTCGAGCACCCGCTGGGAATGGCCATGGGCGGTGTCGATGACGAGAAGATCGACGCCGGCATCGATCAGGCGTTCGGCCCGCTCGAAACCGTCTTCGCCGACACTGGTCGCGGCCGAGGCGAGGAGACGGCCCTGGGCATCCTTCGCCGCCATCGGGTGAAGCTGCGACTTTTCGATGTCCTTCACCGTGATGAGGCCGATGCAAAAGCCCTGGTCGTCCGTGACCAGCAGCTTCTCGATCCGGTGCTGATGGAGAAGACGCTTGGCTTCCTGCTGGGTGACGCTCTCGTCGACGGTGACGAGGCCCTCCTTGGTCATCAGCTCGTGGATCGGCTGATCGTCGTCGGAGGCAAAGCGCACGTCGCGGTTCGTCAGGATGCCGACGAGCTTGCCGCGCGCCGTGCCGCCATGATTGCCCTTGTCCACCACCGGAATGCCGGAGATGCGATGCTGCGCCATCAGGGCGCGGGCGTCGCCGAGCGTCGCCTTTGGGCCGATCGTCACGGGATTGACGACCATGCCGCTTTCGAACTTCTTGACCTGCCGCACCTGCTCGGCCTGTTCGACGGGCGTGAAATTCCTGTGGATGACGCCGATGCCGCCCGCCTGGGCCACCGCGATCGCGAGCCCGGACTCCGTCACCGTGTCCATTGCGGCGGAGAGGATCGGAATGTTCAGCGCAATTTCGCGGGTGATCTTGGTTGCGACATCGACCTGGCCGGGCATGACTTCGGAATGCCCGGGCTGCAGGAGAACGTCGTCGAAGGTGAGAGCGGTGGTGCCGGTAGCGGTCTCGATGATGCGGGCCATGCCAGTCCTTTCGAAGAGCCTTAAGGACGACACGCGGGGTCTACGCGCGTGCGGTGCAAAAGGATGGCGGCATCCGCTATCATGCCTCCTTGACATTGGGAAGACAAAGAACAGTGTCAGTTCGCTTAACAAGCGTGCAGAAAGACTGTCCCGCACCATCAGCTGGACCATTCCGAAGAGCGATTACGCCCCCTCGCCTAGCCAGAGCTTTTCTCTTTCGGTATCGAGATGGCAGAACCGGGCAATCGAGACGAGCGTGGCGCCAGTACCGACGGCGACGCGCATTCGCACACAACAAGGATCTTCATGGCCAATTCCGACCTCCTGTGCATCGGCAACGCGATCGTCGACGTCATTTCCCATTGCGACGAGGACTTTCTGACGACAGAGTCCATCCAGAAGGGCGGCATGACCCTGATCGACACAGGCCGTGCCGAGCAGCTTTACGGCGCGATGCCGCCGGGAATGGAGGCATCGGGCGGAAGCGCGGCGAACACGGCCGCCTGTTTCACGAGCCTCGACGGCAAGGGCGCGTATATCGGCAAGGTCGCGGACGATCAGCTCGGCTCGATCTTCACCCACGACATCCGCTCGATCGGTATCACCTTCGAGACCGCGCCCAATAGCGGCGACGGCGAGCCCACCGCGCGCTGCCTCATCCTCGTGACGCCCGATGGCGAGCGTTCGATGAACACCTTTCTCGGCGCCTGCACCGAACTCGGCCCCGAGGACATCGACGAGGAACTCGTGAAGGGCTCGAAGATCACCTATTTCGAGGGCTATCTCTGGGACCCGCCCCGCGCCAAGGAAGCGATCGTCAAAGCTGCGAAGATCGCCCACGAGGCCGGCAACCAGGTCGCCATGAGCCTGTCGGACTCCTTCTGCGTCGAGCGTTACCGCGCCGAATTCCTCGATCTTTTGCGCTCCGGCACGGTCGATATCGTCTTTGCCAACGAGGCCGAGGCCCTGTCGCTCTACGAGACCGACAATCTCGACGACGCTCTCGACGGCCTTGGCCGCGACGCGCCCAGGCTCGCCGTCGTCACGCGCAGCGAGAAGGGCTGCATCGTGGTCGAAGGTCAGACCCGCACGGTGGTGCCGGCGCGCAAGGTGGAGAAGGTCGTCGATGCGACGGGGGCGGGCGATGCCTTCGCCGGCGGTTTCCTCAAGGGTTACATCGACGGCATGCCGAGCGAGATCTGCGGCCGCCTCGGCGTCGAATGTGCCGCGCACATCATCGAGAAGATCGGCGCGCGTCCCGCAACCCCGCTGAAGGACCTGTCCGCGATCAGGACCATGCTCGTGGCCTGAACCTTCGCAAAGCAGACTGCAGATGGGGGCCCGGATTTCGATCCGGGCCGTCATCGTTTCGACGAACCTCTTCGCCATTCCCGTTCTCAAGTGCCGCGATACCGAGGGCTCCAAGCTCTTTCCGGTTAGCCGAATTTCGGCGCGGCGAGACGGATCGACGAGGCAAAGCATGGGCGTTTCAAGGAATATGTTGGCATGGCCCAAATCGGTCGTCCTTGGCTGCGCGTTGAGCCTCTCGCCCCTGACAGCCTCGGCGGAACCCGCCGCGAAGACACTCTTCGAAACCGCCCGGTCCCCGGCGCCGCTGCCCACTGAAAGCATCGGCTTTTATTCCAAGGGCTGCCTTGCGGGCGCCGCTCAGCTTCCGGCGGACGGTGAAGCATGGCAGGCCATGCGCCTATCGCGTGACCGGCGCTGGGGGCACCCGGTCCTCGTTTCCTTCCTGAAGGATTTCGCCACCAAGGCCAAGCGCCAGGGCATCTGGCCGGGCGTTCTCTTCGGCGACATGTCCATGGCGCGGGGCGGACCGATGCCCTTCGGCCATTCCTCCCACCAGGTCGGTCTCGATGCGGATGTCTGGCTGCGGCCGCTGCCCGGTGAGCGGTTGAGCCCAGACGCGCGGGAGGATTATCCGTTCCGCTCGGTTCTGAAGGACGGCAAGCTCACCGTCGACGACACCATCTGGGACGACAGCTATCGCGATCTCATCCATCTTGCGGCGAGCGATGAACGCGTCCAGCGCATTCTCGTCCATCCCGGCATCAAGAAGAAGCTTTGCGAGACGACGCGTGGCGACCGGCGCTGGCTGAACAAGATCCGTCCCTATTACGGGCATGACTCCCATTTTCACGTCCGTCTCTTCTGCCAGCCGGGCTCGCCCAATTGCGAACCACAGCGCTCGACAGGCAGCGGCGATGGCTGCGGCGATCTCGACTGGTGGTTCGACGTCGCCTTGCAGCCGCCCCCGCCGAACGCCAAACCCTACAAGCCGAAGCCGGACCTCACCATGGCGGATCTTCCCCGTGCCTGCCAGAGAGTCCTGACAGCCGGGCCCGGCGGCGCACCGGCGCTGGCTGCTTTGACGCCCGATCTCGGCGACATCCCGCTGCCGAAACCACGCCCCGACCGCTGACGGCGAACGGAAGGCCTTGACTGGCCGTTTTACGCGCTTTGCCTTTCGGCTCGGGCCGGCTAAATGCTCGTATGATCAAAATGGGAATATCGACATGGCATCGCGGCGCCAACCAGACACGTTCCTGAAGTTTCCGATCCTGATCGGGGATATCGGCGGCACCAATGCCCGCTTCGCCATCCTGAAGGACGCCTTCGCCGAACCGAAGTTCTTCGAGATCGCCGAAACCGAGAAGTTCGAGACGATCGACGCGGCGATCCAGGCGAATGTTCTGGACCGCACGTCCATTCAGCCCAAGAGCGCGGTCCTCGCCATTGCGGGGCCGATCGACGGCGACGAGATCGATCTCACCAACTGCCACTGGGTGATCCATCCGCGGCGCATGATCGCCGATCTGGGGCTCGAAGAGGTCGTCGTCATCAACGATTTCGAGGCGCAGGCTCTCGCGATTTCCTCGCTCGGCGAGGACGCACGCGAAGAGATCGGACACGGCATCCACCGGGAGGGCGCGAGCCGCGCCGTTCTCGGCCCTGGCACGGGCCTTGGCGTTGCCGGTCTCGTGCGCGCCCGCAATATGTGGATTCCCGTTGCCGGCGAAGGCGGTCATATCGATCTCGGTGCGCGCACCGAACGCGACCGGGCGATCTGGCCGCATATCAGGACGATCGAGGGGCGCGTTTCCGGCGAACAGATCCTGTGCGGGCGCGGCCTCGTGAATCTCTATCAGGCGATCTGCAAGGCCGACGATGTGGAGCCGGTCCATGCAAAGCCCGCCGACGTGACCCAGGCGGTGGAGGCTGGAAACGATCCTCAGGCCCGCGAGGCGGTGGACCTTTTCTCGATCTATCTCGGCCGGATGGCCGGAGACGTTGCCTTGATCTTCATCGCGCGCGGCGGCGTCTATATCGCGGGCGGTATCTTCAAACGCATCATGAAGCTGGTGGACCATGGCAAGATGCGGCAGGCCTTCGAGGACAAGGCGCCCCATTCGAAGCTGATGCGCGAGATTCCGCTCTACGTCATCACCGAGCCTCAGCCGGCCCTTGCCGGCCTTGCCGCCTTCGCCCGCTCACCCCGCTTCTTCGGGCTGGAGACGACCGGCCGCCATTGGGGCAACGGGAAGTAGCTTCATGCGAGATCCGTTCGATCGCTTCGCGGCGATGGATTTCGAAATTGCCCAAGTGCCGCGCGGGCTTCGCTTCGGAGCCCGAATGAATCAGCCGGACGTCGCATCAAAAGCCGCGCTCGATCACCGAGAGAATACGGAAACGCAGCTTGCCGGTCTGGCCCGGCAGCGAGATGACGAAGGGCGCGTTGCCGTGTTCGGAGGTCTTCGCAAAGCCTGCGAGCGTGCGAACGCCCGAAAACGTGCCCGTCTTGTAGCGGGAGCCCGCGCTCGTTGCGCGTAAGAGGTCCGCATGGGGCCGGAAGTCGTCGAGCAGGCGGGCAAGGCCTCGTGCGGTGAACCGGTTCTCGCGGCTGATCCCTGATCCTTCGACCAGCTCGATGTCATCGGCAAGACCATTTTCGGCGAGACGGTCTTTTGCGACTTCGAGCGATTTTTCGAGGCTGACGGGACCGCCCTTCTCATGGGCACCCATTTCCAGGAAGATCTGGTTCGCGATATAATTGTTGGAGCCGAGCAGCATCTGCGAGACGATCTCGGACAAAGACCGCGACTGCTCGTGCACATAGACCGGCTCAAGCCCCTCCGGCACGCTCCCGATTGTCAGCGTGCCCTCCACCGTTCCGCTAGCCCGTTCGATGAAGGCTTTCAGGAGTTCGCCCGCATAAAGGAGGCTCACCTCCGGGTCCTCCTGGGCAAGGCTGATGCGCCCTCGTCCCGCTGGACCCCGCGCAAGAAACTGTTCGATCGCGAGCGGCGTGATCGGCGTCTGCTCCTCGGCCGAAGAAACCGTATCCCCGCGCCGGACGGCGTTGATGGTGTTGAAGTTCACGGCGAAGGCCGAATTGCGCGCATCATAGGCCTCGTCGGTGTCCTCGATCCCCGGTATGCGGAGATCGTCCGGATAATAGCTCGCATCGAGCATCATGCCGGCCAGCGGCTCATCGCCGACAGCTTCGACGAGCTTCGGCGCAAGAAGGGCCAGCTCCTCCGAAACCAGAAACGGATCGCCGCCGCCGCGCACATAGAGCACCCGATCCTCGTCCAGATAAAAGCGCGTCTTGAAACGATAATCGCCGCCCAGCACCTCCATCGCGAGCCAGGCGGTGACGACCTTGGCGACGGAGGCCGGCACGAAGGGCTCTTGCGTGTTCTGGTCCACCAGATCCTTGCCGTCCTCGTCCAGCACGAGCACCAGTCCCGAAGGCGCCATGGAGGCGATCCTGCCTGCGGTATCGGCGGAGGCCGGCAGGGCGAGGCAAAGAAAAGCGCAGAGGAAGGCGGGCAGCTTGGACACGGATAGCGGTTCCCGATGGCTTCGAAGCGGTCGCGGCGGTCCTCGCCATACTACAGGCATAAGGATACCGGACCAAATTCGGCGGGTCGGGACCAATCTCGTGTCCTGACCGCATCAGCGGAAGCCACACCCCCTAGCCAGCGAGCGTCCTTGAACGGTCTTAAACGACTCTGCGATGACCACGTCGGCTTCGCCGCGCCGGGGTCCGGCAAAGTACGTCCATATCCAGAAGGGCCTCGGTCGGGACGCGCCACCACTCCGATGAACAGTGACAATCCCGCAAGTGAGGGCTTCCATGTCGAAGGATCGTGCAGTCAGCCGCTCCACATGAACCGCTTGCGGTGACAGTCCGAAGATGTGCTCCCGGCTCAAGCTTCGATGGACGAGTTTCTGAGTATAATCGCGCATCCGCCTGTCGATCTTGAGGGGCTTACCGAGCTTCATGAAGGATTGCTGCTCCACGGGCTGCGCCAGAGCCGCGTCCACACCGGAGAAAGACATCGGCGTGAGAAACGCGACACTGATCGCCAGGAAGGTCCGGGATGCTCGCCCCTCCAGAAACATTCGCAGCATCGTCCGTCTCTTGTTCGATCTCTGAGCAATTACAGCCACGCGTTTTCGAGGACAGGCCTTGCAAGTTCCATTATCGGCCACGGCCCGCACGCCTCGCTCGTTTGGAAGCGGCGATCAGGCGAGTGATGCGTTTCTCCTCCAGCTCGTCGAATTCGTCCTGGGCCTTCCCATGCAACTGATGCAGACGTCTGACAATTTTGGTCGCACTCGCCCCAAGTTCCTTGCAGTTGCGATGCGCAGGAAGGGCGAGAAGTGAACTCTCCATTTTTCGAGCGAACAACTCTGCAATCTTGACGTGGAAGTCCTCGTGGATGCGCGCATATTCCGCATGCCCGTCCCACCCCTGACGAAGGTCTTTGCTCTTGGCGAAGTTCCTCTCTCGCCAGAGAGGCAAGGTGATATCTGCCTTCACCCTCAAGCGTACGCGCTTGAAGCGACACATGCCGCCGCGAAGATCCGGCTCCAGAGCGACGGGAACAAATTGGATCGACACCATGGCAAACCATTTGCCGTTGTTGGGTGCCTTGCGGGCGATATCCCGAACCAACTGGTCCGATGTTTGACCGGAAACCTCGTAATAGCTGGTCGAGACCTGCGAACGAGGGGCGACGCAGGCCGTCATCGTAAGAATGGATAGGCACGCGAGCCCACGGAGAAAATGGCGGTGGCAGGACTGTCCGCCAGAGGCGCGAAACGTGGGGACAGATCGCCCTGCTGCGAGCCGAGCAGAATTCGCCAAGTGTCCCATTCGCCTACCCCTTTGCATGACGCCATCGCGATCCTGCACGTTAAACGGTAGGCTTATCAATCCAGTGGCGCGTTATTCCTGCAAGATGTTTAACGAGCGCGCGCCGTCCTCTCTTGTCGCGGCATGCCCCGCGAACATGGTCCGCAAGCCAGCCCATGATGGCCGGAACGTTTCGCCGCCTCTCGCCCTACTCCGCCGGCATGTCGCTGACCTCGGCCACCTTCGCATCGCCCATCCGGTTATAGGCATCGAGCGCGGCGATCTTGTAGGCTTCGGCGAGCGTTGGATAGTTGAACGTGTTCTCGACGAAGTAGTCCAGCGTGCCTTTGAGATTGAGCACGGCCTGTCCGATATGGATCAGCTCCGTCGCACCCTCGCCGACGATGTGGCAGCCGAGAAGCCGGCGCGTCTTGAGGGAGAACAGCATCTTCAGCATGCCTGAATCGATGCCCATGATGTGGCCGCGCGAGGTCTCGCGCAGGCGGGCAATGCCCACCTCGTAGGGGATGTGCCGCTCGTTGACTTCCTTTTCGGACATCCCGACCGTCGAGATCTCAGGCACCGAATAGATCCCGTATGGAAAGAAGACCGGCGGTTCCTGAGCCGGTGCCCCGAGTGCATGGCAGGCGGCGATCCGGCCCTGTTCCATGGAGGTGGAGGCAAGGCTCGGAAAACCGATCACATCGCCCGCGGCATAGATATGCGGCACGGATGTCTGGAGCGTCTTCGGATCGACCGACAGGCGACCGCGATGATCGGCGGATAGACCGGCCGCCTCGAGGCCGAGACGATCTGTGGAGCCCATGCGCCCGGCGGCAAAGAGCACCATCTGCGAGCGAACCTTGCGGCTGCCTTCGAGCGAAATCTCGCAGCCATCGCCCTCGCGCGTGACCGCCTCCACCTTCTGGCCGAACCGCATGGCCACGCCCCGATCCCTCAGATCGTAAGTGAAATCGTCGAGAATATCCTCGTCGATGAAGTCGAGCATGGTCTGGCGCGGCTCGACCAGTGTCACTTTCACATCCAGCGAATTGAAGATCGAGGCGTATTCGACGCCGATCACGCCGGCTCCGATGACGGCCATGGAGCGCGGCAGTTCGGGCAGCTCCAGAATTTCGTCGCTGTCGAAGATGCGCTCCCCATCGAAGGGGATGTAGTCCGGCCGGAAAGGCTGCGTTCCGACCGCGATCATGAAGCTGTCGGCGGAAAAGTGCTTGATGTCGCCGGTTTCCGATTCGACCTCCACCGTGTGCGGATCGACGAAGCGGGCTTCGCCGCGAAGCGTCGTGACCTTGTTGCGCGCGAACTGGTGTTCGAGCACCTCGACCTCATGGGTCAGGGTCTTGTGCAGCCGCTCGCGCAGATCGCCGGCGGTGATGTCCTTCTTGACCCGGTAGGAGCGACCATAAAAGCCCCGCTCGCGCCAACCGGAGAGATTGAGCGCCGTCTCGCGGATCGTCTTCGACGGGATCGTGCCGGTATGCACCGAAACGCCGCCGACGCGCCGGCCCCGCTCCACGACCAGAACGCTGCGATCAAGCTTGGCAGCCTGGATCGCCGCCCGGCGGCCGGACGGCCCGCTGCCGATCACCAGAAGATCGAAATGGTCCACGTGTTTCCCCTCAGGATCCTGCGCCAGTTCCTCCCGCGCGCGACCTTCCAATGCCGGGCACACAATTACAAGAGTGAGGGCGGCGCGCACGCCAAAGCCATTGCCACGGCGCGCGGACCACCTTACCTCGGCGATCGAACCAACAATGGCCGAAAGGGAACAGGACATGGGTCTCAAAGTCGCCGTCCAGATGGACCATGTGTCCTCCATTCATATCCGTGGCGACTCGACCTTCGCCATCGGCCTCGAAGCCCAGAAGCGCGGGCACGAGCTCTGGCACTACACGCCCGACCGGCTTTCCATGCGCGGCAGTGCCGTCACGGCGCGAGCCGAACGCATGGAGCTGCGCGAGGTCGAAGGGGACCACTTCACGCTCGGCGAGAGCGAGAAGATCGACCTTGCCGAGATGGACGTTGTCTTGTTGCGGCAGGACCCGCCCTTCGACATGAACTACATCACGTCGACCCATCTTCTGGAGCGGGTTCACCCGAAGACCCTCGTGGTCAACGATCCGGCCTCGGTCCGCAACGCGCCGGAAAAGATCTTCGTCACCGAATTCCCGGATCTCATGCCGGAGACCCTGATCACCAAGGATATCGAGGAGGTGAAAGCCTTCCGCGCCGAATTCGGCGAGATGATCATGAAGCCGCTCTACGGCAACGGAGGCGCTGGCGTCTTCCACATCACGAAAGAGGACAAGAACCTCTCCTCCTTCATGGAGATGTTCGGCATGCTCTACCGCGAGCCCTTCATCTGCCAACGCTACCTGCCGAACGTGCGAAAGGGCGACAAGCGCATCATCCTGATCGACGGCGAGATCGCCGGTGCCATCAACCGTGTGCCGGCCGAGACGGACACACGCTCCAACATGCATGTCGGCGGGCGGGCCGAGCCGACGGAGCTGACCGAGCGCGAACGCGAGATCTGTGCACGCATCGCCCCGGCCCTCAAGGAGCGCGGCCTGATCTTCGTCGGCATCGACGTGATCGGCGATGTGATGACCGAGATCAACGTCACCTCCCCCACTGGCATTCGCGAGGTGAAGCGCTTCGGCGGCGCCGATATCGCGGCCCTCTTATGGGATGCGATCGAAGCACGCCTCTAGACCCGGTCCCGGCTCCGGCGGAGCCACCGGCGTGAAACGGCAAGACAACGGACAAGACGAGGCAACTCGGCAAATCCAACCATCCGCTGGTTTGGCGCCGTCTTTGTTCTTGTTTTATTCCTTTGACTATGCTTACCTGACGTCGCATAGGCGCGACTTCTTGAATTCTGAGACGCGTCGCTTGGCTCAGGAGTTTCGTCATGGTCGCTCGCGTGAAGACCGTCGCATTCCAGGGAATCGAAGCCCGGCCGGTGGATGTCCAGGTCATGGTCGCGCCGGGCAAGATGGGCATCCAGATCGTCGGCCTGCCGGACAAGGCCGTCGCCGAAAGCCGCGAGCGCGTTCAGGCCGCAATCCATGCCTCTGGCCTCGCGATGCCGCCCAAGCGGGTCACAGTCAATCTGGCGCCGGCGGATCTGCCGAAGGAGGGCAGCCATTACGACCTCCCGATCGCGCTTGGCCTGATGGCCGCGCTCGGTGCGATCCCGGCCGATGCGATCGCCGATTTCATGGTTCTCGGTGAACTCTCCCTCGACGGCGCGATCACTTCGGTGACCGGCGTTCTACCGGCCGCCATGGGCGCCAACGGTCTCGGCCTCGGGCTTATCTGTCCCGCCGAATGCGGCCCCGAGGCAGCCTGGGCCGACCCGGATATGACGATCGTCGCGGCGCGAAGTCTCATTCAGATCGCGAACCATTTCCGGGGAACCCAGGTCATTTCCCGGCCGGAGCCTGCCGTGCGCGCCCTGCCCGCCAATCTCCCCGATCTGGCCGAGATCAAGGGCCAGATCGTCGCCAAGCGCGCGCTCGAGATCGCCGCCGCCGGTGGACATAATCTTTTGATGGTCGGGCCGCCTGGCTCGGGCAAGTCGATGCTCGCCCAGCGGCTTCCCTCGATTCTGCCTCCCCTCGGTGCGCGCGAACTCCTCGAATGTTCGATGATCGACTCGATTGCGGGCGAACTCTCAGGGGGCAAACTGTCCGACCGCCGCCCGTTCCGCGCGCCCCATCATTCGGCCTCCATGGCCGCGATGGTTGGCGGAGGCCTGCGCGCGAAACCCGGCGAGGTCTCGCTTGCCCATCGCGGCGTTCTGTTTCTCGACGAGTTTCCCGAGTTCAGCCCGGTCGTTCTGGACTCCCTGCGCCAGCCCCTCGAAGCGGGCGAGAGCGTCATCGCAAGGGCCAATCACCGGGTGACCTATCCGGCAAAGATGCAGCTCATCGCGGCGATGAACCCCTGCCGCTGCGGGATGGCAGGCGAACCCGGCCATACATGCGCGCGCGGCGCGAAATGCGCCTCGGATTATCAGGCCCGTATTTCGGGGCCGCTGCTCGACCGGATCGACCTGCGCGTCGATGTCCCGGCCGTCACGGCAAGCGATCTCATCCGGCCCCATGCCGCCGGAACGGCTGAGACATCTGAAACCGTGAAGGCGCGTGTCATTCAGGCGCGCAGCCTCCAGGCGGAGCGCTATGCAAGCCTTGGTCTTCCCACGGAGACGGTCAATGCCCATTGCTCCGCGTCCATGATCGAAACGATCGCCGAGCCCGATGCAGGTGGACGCCAGCTTCTCAATGATGCAGCCGAACAGATGAAATTCTCGGCTCGCGCCTATCACCGTATCCTGAAGGTGGCGCGGACGCTCGCCGATCTCGAAGGAAGCGAGAGGGTTCGCCGTGTTCATCTCGCCGAGGCGATCTCATACCGCGTGGCGGGCGAGCGGCTGCCGATCGCGGCATAGAACGCAATAATACCGCCGGACGAATGAATTGACCCGTTGGGTCAATCCACGCCCGGCAAACGGCTCAAACGCCGCTCGGGCTGCCGACGACCCATGAAACCGATGGTTTCAAAGGTCCGCCGGTATAATGCATAAACGGCGGCGATCGCATGGCGTTTCGGATCGCGTCTTGTTGTGGCACGCGGAAGACCTGAAGCAATCAGGCGAACCGGACGCCGCCTTCCGCGCAAAGCCATCACGTGGCCCGCCCGTTACCGGAGCGCGCCACGGATATTCCCTTCAATCAGGAGCGCAGCGTGCCGCCGGTCGCCTTTTCGACATTGGCGACGATCTTGTTCGACACCGCCTCAAGGTCTTCTTCGGTCAGCGTGCGCTCCACCGGCTGAAGCGCGACCTCGATCGCGACCGATTTCTTGCCCTCGCCGAGCGCGCCACCGGTGAAGATATCGAAGACCCGGACTTCGTTGATCAGCGTCTTGTCGGCCCCGCCTGCCGCCTTGACGATCGCTTCGGCCTCTACATCGTTCCCGACGACGAAGGCGAAATCCCGTCGCACCGGCTGCAGTGTCGAAATGTTGAGAATCGGCTTGGTACGGGTCGCCTTGCGCTTTTGCGCCGGAAGTGCGTCGAGAAACACCTCGAAGCCGCAATGGGGCCCGGCAGCGCCCAGCTTTTTCAAAACCTTCGGATGGAATTCGCCGAATTCCGCCAGAACCACCTTGGGACCGAGCTTCAACCGCCCGGACCGGCCGGGATGATACCATTCGCTGGTCTCGCGATCGATCATCAGCCGGTCGACGGGCGCACCCGCTGCCTCCAGAACGGCAAGGGCATCGGCCTTCGCGTCGTAGATCGAAACGGCATCGGCCGCGCCGTTCCAGTCCCGCCCGGGCCCTTCGAGACCGGCCGTTCCTCGGCGCAAACCGCCGGCGACCCGTTTCTGATCGCCGGGCGTATCGCCCCGATAGGTCCCGGCCACTTCGAAGATCGCCGTGTCGCCGTAGCCGCGCGCGGCATTGCGCGCGGCCGCCGAAATTAGGCCCGGCAGCAGGGAGGGCCGCATGTCGGACATATCCGCCGAGATCGGATTGGTCAGTCTCAGCGCGTTATGGCCGCCACCAAAGGCTTCGGCATGATCGCGCGGGATGAAGCTGTAATTGACAGCCTCCACCATGCCGCGCGCAGCAAGTGCCCTGCGTGCGGCCCGGTCGCGGGTCTGCGCCAGGGTGAGGATGCGGGTGTTGACGGACCCGGTGGCAGGCAGGGGCTGCGGCGCGATCTCGTCGACGCCCACGATCCGCATCACCTCTTCCACGAGATCGGCCTTGCCGTCGACATCCGGGCGCCATGTCGGCACGCTCACCAGGATCTGTCCGTCATCGTCGCCGGCCTCGACATCAAAGCCGAGGGCTTCGAGAATGGCGCGCTGGCGCTCGGGCTCGACTTCGAGCCCCGTCAGGCGGCGCACTTCGGTATAGGGGAAGGCGATCATCGGCATTGCGACCGGCGCGACGGCCTCGACGACACGTTCGGAGGCTTCGCCGCCGCAGATGTCGAGAACAAGCTTGGTCGCGAGATCAAGGCCCGTTTCCATCTCGGCCGGATCGACACCGCGCTCGAAGCGATAGCGCGCATCCGTGACGATGCCGAGGGAGCGGCCGGTGCGCGCCGTCGCAAGCGGGTCCCACAAGGCGGATTCGATCAGCACCTCGGTGGTCGTCTCGTCGCAGCCGGAGGCTTCGCCGCCCATGATGCCGGCAATCGACTCCACGCCGTTTTCGTCGGCGATAACGCAGACGGTCTCGTCAAGCTCATAGGTGCGCTCGTCGAGCGCCAGCAATTTCTCACTCGCCCGTGCCTGTCGAACGGTGAGATTGCCCTGCACCTTCTTAGCGTCGAACACATGCAGCGGCCGGGCGCGATCGAAGGTAACGTAATTCGTGATGTCGACGAGGGCGTTGATCGGGCGAAGGCCGATCGCCTTCAGCCGTTTCTGCATCCAGTCCGGCGAGGCGCCGTTCGCAACGCCCGAAACCTTACGAAGAGCAAAGCCGCGACAAACCTCGGTTTCCACGCTGACAGAGACGGGACAAGCGCCCGAACCTTCGATCCGCTCGATCGGCGGGGTTTTCACGGTGCCGAGACCGGAGGCGGCGAGATCGCGCGCGATCCCGGCGACACCCATCGCATCGGGATGGTTGGGCGTCAGATTGATCTCGATCACAGGGTCGGCGAGTTCGGCATAATCGGCATAGCGCGCGCCCACCGGCGCGTCCGCAGGCAGGTCGATGATGCCGTCATGCTCTTCGGAAAGCTCGAGCTCGCGCTCCGAACACATCATGCCGAAGCTTTCCACGCCGCGGATCTTGCCGACGCCGAGGGTCGTGTCGAGGCCCGGCACATAGTCGCCCGGCCGGCCAAGAACGCCGACCAGTCCTTCGCGTGCATTCGGCGCACCGCAGACCACCTGGAGCGGCTTGCCGTCGTTCACCTCGGGGCCCGCATCGACCATGAGGACGCGCAGCATGTCGGCATCGGGATGCGGCTCGGCGGAAACGACCCTTGCGATCCGGAATGCGTTGAACACCGCGCGATCGTCGACATGTTCGACCTCGAGACCGATCGCCGTCAGGCGCTCGCAGATCTCTTCCAGCGTTGCATCGGTCTGAAGATGATCCTTCAGCCAGGACAGGGTGAACTTCATCGGGTCTGATCCCACAGAATGAATTCGGCGCGCAGCTTTACCGCGCAGGACGTGTCGCGACGAGACGGGTCGATGGGTCAAGCGCCGCCGCTTTTGGAAGATCACCTGGTTCAGGACGATCGGGACGATGTCGGCGCCTGCCTCGAACCCTACGGCGTCGGCGACGCTTACGCACTAGAACAGGGGACTAAACAGAAGCAAGACGCCAGAGCGTTTCAGCCCGCCCTCTTCAATCCTTGGAGCGAGAGACATCGCCTGCCCCGGCATCCTTATCGTGTGCGCGCTTATCGTGTGCGCGATCGCGATGATGCAGCGAACCGCTATCGGCCGAGCCCGTCATATCGCTTGCCACCTGCCGGACCGCTGCATTGGCGTGAACGAAGCGATAAGTGAGAAGTGCGACCGCCGAAAACAGCAGCGTCATGAAGATGAGCACCAGGGTCGACTGGTTGTTCGCAAAGGCGAGGCCGAAAAACACCCATGTGATGATCGTTCCGGCAAGAATGCTCGCAAGCGCGGCCGGCGTCGTGGGAAGCTTGCGATAGATGAGCGAAAAGATGATCACCGTCGCAAGAGCCACGATCCAGCGGCCCGGCGACACGAAGAGATCGAAGAAGCTCTCGTCGAAGAAGAGCGCCGACACCGCATCGAAGACGAGTTTGCCGATGATCGTGCCCGACAGAACGGCAATGACTTCGAGGGCAAGCGAGCGCGGATTCATCAAGGGGCGGCCTTTTCTAGCTGACGGTCACAGAGGAATGACCCGCGAGGGTATCATGTTCCGAGCGGGCGAGCATCGGGCCGCACCCGACGCCGATTGATGCGGAATCGTCACGAGCGCGATTTTCCTCGACGAACGGTGCTTCGAGGTGCCCGTCGATTAACACAAGTTCCACGCAAGCTTGATAGGGATGCGGCCATGATCAAGCTGCCTCGCCTCGCCCTTATATCAACTCTCGCCCTTGTCCTTTCGACGCCTACGCATGCGGCGATCGACACGCTCGAGGCGCGACCGGAGATCGCCTTCCAGGCGGAGGCCGATCCCGGAACGATCATTGTCAAGACGTCGGAGCGCAAGCTCTATCTCGTCACGGCGCCCGGCAAAGCCATGGTCTACGAGATCGCGGTCGGCAAGCCGAGCGAACAGTGGTTCGGCAAGAGCTGGGTCTCGCGCAAGCGCCGCGCGCCCACCTGGATCCCGACGCCGTCCATGCGGGAAAGAAATCCGCGCCTTCCCCAGTCGATCGGACCGGGGCCGAGCAATCCGCTTGGCGAGCGCGCCATCAATCTCGGCTGGGGCGCCTATCGCATCCACGGAACGAACAAGCCGCGCTCCATCGGCAGCGCGGCCTCGGCGGGCTGCTTCCGCATGCGGAACGCCGATGTGAAGGATCTCTTCGAGCGCGTCCATGTGGGCGCCGAGGTGCGCGTCCTCCGCTGAGCGATGCGGCGCTCACCGGCGGTCTTTTTAGAGCAATTGCAGAAAATTTTACTTCTGCGGGTTGCAGCTCGCGGAAAGCCGGCTTATAGGCGCTCTCCCGGTCGTCGGATCGGGGGTGGGTGGCAACGGTTCGGGCCTCTTCATGGCCCGCCCGCGCGGGGGCGCTCTGCGCTTTTTTCGTGTACGGCCGACATCCCCGGAGGACCGGATTCGGAAATTGCCCGCCAGGTGAGTGCGCCGGACATGTGCCGGGACGCAAGCATCAGGGTCTCGTTTTTCCGAGCACTGGATAGCTCAGTGGGTAGAGTAACGAACCTTTAATTCGTCTGTCGCGGGTTCGACTCCCGCTCCAAAACGCTAACGTGAAACTCAGCACTGGCTTACGACGCCAGCCGCCTGCAACGCGGTCTTTCATCAAGGACCCGAAGGATGGTTTGCGAAAGGCAGGACGGAACGGGCTCAGCTCCAAGGGAGATGGGCCCCGCCCGAAATGCCGGACGCCATGGTCGCAGAGGCCGAACGCCGGCGATGGCCGGGCCGCGCATTGCGCCGCAAGGCAGTGTTTTCGAACGCTGCCAAGCCGCCTTTCGCGCCGCTCGCGTCCTCTCGCCGCCGGTTCCGCCGCGCGTCATGTCCATCCTTCGGTGTTCCGAACGATTTTCGCGAGCTTCGATGAAGACGCCCGCCCTCGCGACCTGCCGCGGGACGCAATTCGGTTCGCTGCGCGAGCCGATGAAACCGGCCCTTCGGGGCCAAACGAAAAAACGAAAGGAGGCCGCGTGACATAGGTTGCGACGGAAGGTGAGAGACATGTTGAAGACGCTATTTCAGCGGCTGATTGGCCGCAGGCGCGTGACGGTGATGGAGAACCAGCGCGCGCTCTACTTCGAGAACGGACAGCTCGAAGCGATCCTGACGCCCGGTCGGCACTTTGTGCTTTCTGCAAGCGATCGCGTCGAATTCGATTGGCATGACATCACGGCGCTCGACTTCAAGTCGCGCTACGAGAGCGTGCTCTTCGACCGCCTGCCGGACGAAGCTTCGCGTCATCTCACCGTCTTTCGGACCGATGCGCACGAGGTCGCCATCATCGAACGGGACGGCATGGTCGCGGGCGTGATGGGCCCCGATACGCGCCGGATCGTCTGGACCGCGGCAGGCCCGTGGACCGCGACGCCCATCGACGTCTCGCAGATGCCGGCCATCCAGCCGAAGCTGATGCGGCGGCTCGCCATGGCCGGACGGAGCGCCATCGCGTTCGTCACCATGGCGGATGTGCCGGAAGGCCATGCCGGCCTTCTGTTCGTCGATGGGGCGCTGGCGCACCGGCTTTCGCCCGGCGCCCATGCCTACTGGACGCCGGGCCGGCAGGTTCGCCTGAAGCTCGTCGATCTTCGGCTGATGCCGCTCGAAGTCTCGGGGCAGGAAATCCTGACGCGGGACAAGGTGTCGGTGCGGGTCAACATCGCCGCTCAATACCGGGTCACCGATCCGGTGCTCGCGGTGACGATGGTGCCGGATTTCGGACAGGCGCTCTACGGCGCGCTGCAGCAGGCGTTTCGGCGCATGCTCGGCGGCGAGACGCTGGACGCACTTCTCGAGCGCAAGAGCGCGCTCGACGAGGAGCTGACGGCCGAAGTTCGCACCGCCATGACTGCGATCGGTATCGAGGTGGCCGCTATTTCGCTGAAGGATGTGATCCTGCCCGGCGAAATGCGCGCGATCCTCAACCGTGTCGTCGCGGCGGAGAAGGAGGCGGAAGCCAACGTCATCCGCCGGCGTGAGGAAACGAACGCCACGCGCTCGCTGCTCAACACGGCCAAGGTCATGGCGGAAAACCCGGTCATGCTGAGGCTGAAGGAGCTTGAAGAGCTGGAGACGATCGCGGGCCGTGTGGAACGTCTGACGATCCACAACGGCGCGGAAGGCCTGATGAATGGTCTCGTCCACCTGCAGGACGCGTGACACATCCAACACGATAAACCCCGGCGGAGCGATCCGCCGGGGTTTATCGCGATTCCATCGGCCCAATTCGAATGTCGTCCCCCAAACTTCGGCCATTCTTTTCCGGCACAGCACGTCGGATGGGGATCATTTGCAGACGATCGGGGGATCGATGGGAGCACTTTCGCGACTGACGGCTCTAGCGGTTTCGGGCCTTGCCGCTTCGCTCGGTGCCGCGCCTGCGCTCGCCCATCCCCACGTCTTCGTCGAATCCAATGTCGAGATCGTCGGAAACGACGCGGGCCAATTCACCGCGCTCCGCAATGTCTGGCGCATGGACGAACTCTTCTCGTCCTCGGTCGTCTTCGATTTCGACGCCAATGCCAACGGCACGCTCGACCCGGAAGAACTCGATGCCGTGGGCGAGACGATCCGCCGCTCCATCGCCGAATGGGGCTATTACACCTTCGCCGAACTCGGCGACCGCGACGTGAAGTTCACCGAACCGGACAAGATCCACGCGCTGTTCGAGGACGGCCAGCTCATTCTCTTCTTCGAGATGCCGGTCGCCGAAACGATCGATCTGAGGACCCAGCCGATCAAGGTGTCCAATTTCGACGAAAGCTTCTTCGTCGCCTTCGACTTCAAGGATGTCGACGCCTTCAAGCTGATCGGCCTGCCGGACGGCTGCCGAAAGACCCTCAACGTGCCCGACGAAGACGCCGCCGCCCAGCAATGGATGGACAGCATTGCCAATCTCGCGCCGGACGAAGAAGTCGGCGAGGAGGGCAGCCAGTTCGCCGATGTCATGGCAACACGTCTCGAAGCCAGCTGCGGAGCCCAGAGTTGAGACCCAATCCATTTCTGCGCGTTCTCGGCGGCGGATGTCTCGCCGCGCTCGTCATCGTCGCCGATGCGTCTGCGAGATCCTCCCTCGGCATCGGCACGGCCGATACCACGGCGCCGGTCGGCGACGGCCTCTTTTCCGGCGTCTTCACCCAGATCGCCATCTGGCAGCGCGACTTCTTCTCCGCGCTTCGCCACGCGCTGGTCGGCCTGAAAAGCGAAGACGGCGCGCTCGTCTATCTCGTCGGCCTGTCGCTCGCCTATGGCGTCTTCCATGCGGCGGGGCCGGGCCACGGCAAGGCGGTCATTTCGGCCTATATGCTGGCGAGCCGGGCGCAGCTGAAGCGCGGCATCCTCCTGTCTTTCGTGTCCTCCACCGTTCAGGGCCTGACGGCGGTCATCGTCGTCGGCATCGGGTGGTATCTGCTTCGCGGCACCGACGTTTCGATGACGGATGCGACGAACAGCGCGGAGATCGCCTCCTATGTCCTTGTCCTGCTGGTCGGGCTCTATCTTCTCTTAAAGGCCGTCCGGAAGCTCGCCCGCGATCCGTTCGCCGCATCGCTTGCACGGCGCGGCTTTGCGCCGATCCAGCGCCTTGTGAAACGCGAGCCCGCACCCGGTCTTTCCCTCGCCTTTTCCAATGCAGGCACGGCCGATTGGCGCGAGCCGGATCGCCCAGCGTCGTCCGGTTCTTCAAGCTTTGCAGCGGCCGAAGGCTTCGACAGCGGCACGGTATGTGTGGAAAGCCCGGGAGACTGCGACTGCGGCCGCGCGCACATGCCTGCGCCCGATACGGTCTCACAGCCGCTGACCTTGCGGTCCGGCCTTGCCGCGGTCTTCGCGGTCGGGCTTCGGCCGTGCACGGGCGCGATCGTCGTTCTCACCTTCGCGCTGCTGAACGAGCTTTACGCCGGCGGAGTCCTCTCCGTCTTTGCCATGTCGATCGGCACGGCGACGACCGTTTCGGTGATCGCGACGGTGACGGTGCTCGGTCGCGGCGGGCTGGAACGGATCGGCCGGAAGACACGCTTTGCCGCAATCGTCGGGCGGAGCCTCGAAATCGCCGGCGCCCTTGCCCTGACGCTCGTCGGTATCGGCCTCCTCGGGGGAGCGCTCGCGGGTTAGAAGCGGCCGCTTTTAACCCCGAGCCTTCGAGCCCGAACGAGAACCATAGCGTTTCTCATACCGCCGGACGAATGAATTGACCCGTCGGGTCAATCCACGCCCGGCAAACGGCTCAAACGCCGCTCGGGCTGCCGACGACCCATGAAACCGATGGTTTCAAAGGTCCGCCGGTATCAGCCCCCGAAGGCTGCGAGTGCGGCATCAATGGCCATGGGCACGAGCACGAGGCCCATCGGCGCGAAACACAACAGCAGGACATTGAAGACGACGACCCCCAACACGGCCTTGTCGGAGCGCGAAAGCGACGGCCTTGGGGGCTGTCTGGCAGGTTCAGGTGGATGCCACTCGTTCTTTTCGTCCAGAAACATAGCGATCCGCTTTCTCTGAAGCACCTGACCCGAGATCGAAACCTTGAGTCTCTCGGCTCCTGTCTGATGATTTGGCATCGGACGGCCCGAAAATCGGCCTTCAACGTTTCGATCCGATACTGAGGGTCCCATAAAAACAGGGACTTGTCCTGACATCATATCGGCTGCGCAGCATTCTGTCATACGAAATTCGTTGGATCGCTTCGCGATAACGGATTTGCAAACGTGTCTGCGCCGCTTGGGGCTTCGATAGGGTTCTCGGCTTAACCAGCCGGACACGGCATTATACGAGATCCGTCCGGTCGTTGTTCCCGATCATAGATTTCAAAACCGCTCACTGCGCCGCTCGATATGCCGATGCTTTCTGTGAAAGGGCGCTTTCATGCGTCCGCCGGTATCAGTCAGCGCCGGGCGGTCTTGCGACTTCGACCGGGTCCACCTGCAGAATGCTCGACGAGGCATCGCGAACGCGAACGCGCGTGCCTTGCGGCAGGTCAGGTCCCTCGACCGTCCACCAGCTGTCGCCGATCTTGGCGCGGCCGCGCCCCGAGGTGATCGCCTCGGAGAGGATCGTCTCGCGCCCGATCAGACGCCGCGCCGGGTTCTCGGGCACATCGCCTCCCTTGCCCCGGCTCGATCGATACCAACGCCCGCCGAGATAGATCGCCGCCGCGCTGACCGTCGCGAACGCGATCAGCTGCTGACTGATCCCGAAAACGCTTTCGGGCAGAAGAAACGCATTGGTGCCGACGACGAGGGCCGCAAGGCCGAAGAACAGGAAGTAGACACCGGGGGAGGCGAGCTCCAGCGCCAGAAGCACGAAGCCCGCAATCCACCACCAATGTTCCGGCTCGAAGGATTCGAGCATCGGTTCAGCCTCCGTTGCCGTCCCAGTTCGAGCGGGTGGTGAATTCCGGCGGGCCGGCCTGTGGCCCGCTCGGACGGCTTGTCCGGTTAGGACGCGTTCTCGCCGGCTCGGGCGCCGAAGTCTGTGCCGCTGGAAGATCGCCGAAGCTTGCCCGCGCCAGTTCCGATATGCCGGCAATCGAGCCCATCAGCGACGAAGCCTCCAGCGGCATGAGGACGACCCGCTGGTTCGGCGCGGAGGCGATCTGCGCGAGCGCTTCGGTATACTTCTGCGCGACGAAATAGTTGATGGCCTGGACGTCCCCGGCTGCGATCGCCTCGGACACCATCCGGGTCGCCGCAGCTTCGGCCTCGGCCTGTCGCTCGCGCGCCTCGGCATCACGGAAAGCCGCATCGCGCTGGCCCTCGGCCTTCAGGATGGCCGACTGCTTGGCGCCCTCCGCCCTCAGGATCGCGGCGCTCTTTTCACCCTCCGCCTCGAGGATCTCGGCGCGCTTCTCGCGCTCTGCCATCATCTGGCGCGCCATGGCATCGACGAGGTTCTTCGGCGGATTGATGTCCTTGATCTCGATCCGCGTGATCTTGATGCCCCAGCTGTGAGAGGCATCGTCCACCACCCGCAATATGCGCTCGGAGATCGAGTCGCGGTTCGACAGGAGGTCGTCGAGATCCATCGAACCCATGACCGAGCGCAGATTCGTCATGACGAGATTGAGGATCGCATATTCGAGGCCGGACACCTCGTAGGCCGCGGCCCTTGCGTCGAGGATCTGATAGAAGGCGACCCCGTCGGCCGCAACGGATGCGTTGTCGCGTGTGATCACCTCCTGGGTGGGCACGTCGAGCACCTGTTCCATCATGTTCATCTTGTGCCCGACACGCTCGATGAAAGGGACGAGAAGGCTGAGGCCCGGCGTCAGCGTCCGCGTGTAACGGCCGAAATTCTCGATGGTCCAGTTATAGCCCTGAGGCACGATCTTGATCACCGACGACAGGACGAAGACCGCGATGATGACGAGGACGACGATCGCGATGAGGCCGGGAGATACGCCGAGAAGATCCATGTGATGTTTTCCGATGATGCGCGGCCCTTCTGGGCCGGCTTTCGCGGAGTATCGTTCGGACAGGACGGTGACGCAAGCAAGTGCGGTGACCCACCCCCCGGAGCACCTTGCCGATCAGTTGACGAAAACCGCGAAAGCGACGAGCGCGTTGGCGATCAAGAGGCAGGCCACCGCGAAGGAGCCGAGATCCTTGCCGTGTTTCGCTGTCGTGCTGAACTCCGGCGAGACGTGATCGAGAAGCTCTTCGAGGGCTGTGTTGAGCGCCTCCACCGCGAACAGCAGCAGTGCTGCAACGCCCTGAGCGAGAAACAGCCAGAGCGGCGATCCGAAGACGAGATGCCAGATCATGACTGCGGCGAAGGCGGCAAGTTCCTGCCTGAACGCTGCTTCGCGCGTGAGCCGCAAAAACCCGGCGAAGGAGTAGCGCGCCGAATGCAGGAGATGGCGAAGGCCCGTTTCCTTCGGCGGAACATCGCGATCGTCGGGCGCTTCGCTCAAAGGGCAGCCTCCTGGTCAGGGGTCGAAAACGGTCTTGCTGCGGCCATATCCTGGTTCCGCGCTGCATCTTTGGAACGGCGGTTCACGCGTTTCACCCGGCGCTTCGAAGGCACCGAATTGTCCGATGACATAAGGTGAAAGTCGCTCCGGAACGTTGCATGACGTCCCGGCTCGCATCATGCGCAAGAACAAAAATTGACAGTGAGATGTCGATCAGGGCCTGTCGCATCTCGCTCAAAACGGCGAGCCCGTTCATCATCGTGCCGACGGACTTCGAAAGCAGTGCTTTCAAGGGGTCCATCGGCATCAGGCTGTCGCAGAAAGGGTCAGAACCTTTAAGCGATTACTGGCTCAAGCCGCCGAACAGGGTCGGGACATCGAGCGGGCGGAAGCCGTAATGCTCGATCCAGCGCACGTCGGAATCGAAGAAGGCCCGCAGATCCGGCATGCCGTATTTCAGCATGGCGATGCGGTCGATACCCATGCCCCAGGCAAAGCCCTGATAGACGTCCGGATCGAGCCCGCCGGCGCGCAAGACGTTCGGATGGACCATGCCGCAGCCGAGGATCTCCATCCAGTCGTCGCCTTCGCCGAACCGCACCTCGCCGGGTTTGGAGCGGTCGCACTGGATGTCGACCTCCATGGACGGCTCGGTGAACGGGAAGAAGGACGGCCGGAAGCGCATCTTCAGGTCGTCCACCTCGAAGAAAGCCTTGCAGAACTCCCGCAGAACCCATTTCAGGTTCGCGATATTGGCCGACTTGTCGACGACAAGACCCTCCAGCTGATGGAACATCGGCGAATGGGTGGCATCGGAATCCTGCCGGTAGGTCTTGCCCGGAATGACGATTCGGATCGGCGGCTTCTGGTTCTCCATCGTCCGGATCTGCACCGGCGAGGTATGGGTGCGCAGCACCTTGCGTTCGCCATTTTCGTCCGGCTGGAGGAAGAAGGTGTCGTGCATCTCGCGCGCCGGGTGGCCTTCGGGGAAGTTCAGCGCCGTGAAGTTGTAGTAGTCGGTCTCGATGTCCGGCCCCTCGGCGATCGAGAAACCCATATCGGCGCAGATCGCCGTGATCTCGTCGATCACCTGGCTGATCGGATGGATGCGCCCGCGGGCAGCCGGAGAAGGGCGGACGGGGAGCGTCACATCGACCCGCTCGGAAGCGAGTCGGCGCGCGATCGCCACATCCGCAAGCGCCTCGCGCCGCGCGGTGATCGCGCCCTGCACCCGGTCGCGCAAACCGTTGAGGCGCGGGCCTTCGCTCTTTCGCTCCTCGGGGCTCATCTTCCCGAGACTCTTCATCATCTCGGAGATGCGACCCTTCTTGCCCAGCTCGGCAATCCGGATCGTCTCGAGGGCAGTTTCATCCTCCGCAGCCTCGATCGCTGCGATAAGATCGGTTTCGAGGGTGTCGCTCACGCGGCCAACTCCTGTGAGAATATGGTGCCGGATGGTCCCGGCCGGTCCTTGCGCCTCGTTAGCGCAAGGTGCCGCGGGATGGAAGCGGCAGGCGTGTGCGGTGGCATCATCGCCCGCGCAGCGCAGCCCCGTGGTCGAAGATCATCTGTCGGTGAGCCGTGACCAGAACAGCCACCCGATCAGGACCGAGATAGCAATCCAGATCAGAACGACCGTCACCAGCCCGCCTCGGCTCGTGGGTCTGTCCTTGCGACGAAGGGCTTTGTCCCGAAATTCGGCCAAAAGCGGTGCGGGGATGAGGCGAACCGCAAGCATGACCCCGAGCGGGACGATCAGGAGGTCATCGAGCAAGCCGAGAATGGGGACAAAATCAGGAACAAGATCGATGGGCGAGAAGGCATAGGCCGCGACGGCGCCCGCGACGAGCTTGGCAGCCAGGGGCGTTCGCGGATCGCGCGCGGCGATCCACAGTGCGAAGACGTCGCGTTTTATCGCTCCCGCCCATGTTCTCGCAGCCTGCAGCCATGTGTCCATTCCGGAGAGACTTGCGGCAAAACCCTTCGTGGGCAATGCCGATCATGCCTGAAGACATGGGGCTCGCGTCATCTGTTCCCCGGAAACGCAAGAGCACGCGAGGAGGCACATGACATGGATCGATTGACCGGCGGCTGCCTCTGCGGATCGGTTCGCTTCACGGCAGTGGGAGAGCCTTATCGCGTCGGTGTCTGCCACTGCATGGATTGCCGCAAGCATCACGGCGCCCTGTTCCATGCCTCCGCGATCTTCCCCGCGACGACCGTGACCATTGACGGCGAGCCGGCAAGCCATGAGGGGCGGTTCTTCTGCCCGCGTTGCGGCTCGTCCGTCTTCTCCCGGACAGGGGACGAGATCGAAATCAATCTCGGCTCACTCGATACACCAAACCAGCTCAAGCCGACCTACGAGCTCTGGACCGTGCGCCGCGAAAGCTGGCTTCCGGATTTTCCCGGAACGAGACGCTACGAACGGGACCGGGACGGGAGCGACCGGACCGGATAGAAGAGAGTCATCCGGCCAGACTAGTTTAGCCTTCGCGGCATATAAAAAGCCCGCAGCGTAAGCCACGGGCTTTTTGCAATTCAATTATTGAAGGCCGAGCTTCTTAAGCTGCGGCCTTCTCGCCGACGGCGCGCTCGTAGGCGTTCGGGAACTGGCCCTCGCCCTTGAGGTATTCGAGAGCCGCCTTCGACTGTTCGCAGAGCGCAGCAAATGCTTCCGGCTCGTGGATCGCGATGTCCGAGAGAACCTTGCGGTCGACCTCGATGCCGGCCTTGTTCAGGCCGTCGATGAAGCGGCCGTAGGTCAGGCCATGCTCGCGAACCGCAGCGTTGATGCGCTGGATCCAGAGTGCGCGGAAGTTCCGCTTCTTGGCGCGGCGGTCGCGCGTCGCATACTGCTTCGAGCGGTCGACAGCGGCCTTTGCGGCGCGGATCGTGTTCTTGCGGCGGCCGTAGAAGCCTTTTGCCTGCTTCAGAACTTTCTTGTGCTTGGCATGGGACGTGACGCCCCGTTTTACGCGTGCCATGATCTAATATCCTTCGAATTCGTTCGTGATGCCGAAAAGTCCGCGCTTAGCGGTCGTAGGGCATGTACAGCTTGACGATGCGCTCGTCGGGCTTCGAGAGAAGCTTGGAGCCGCGCGCATCGCGAATGAAGTCGTTGGAACGCTTGATCATGCCATGGCGCTTGCCGGCATGACCGGCCTTGACGCGGCCAGTCGCAGTCATCGAGAAACGCTTCTTTGCGCTCGATTTGGTCTTCATCTTGGGCATTTTGCTCTCCTTGGCTTAAGGTTCGCTTCGCGCCAAAGGAGACCGTCGGTCTGGTCTTCCAATGAAGGAAAACCGCCCGCGATCCCGTCAAAAGCGCCGCGAAAGCATCGAGAGCCGCCACGGCATGCCCTGCCGGACGGCTCGATCAACGCATGCCTGATAACGCCAGACATGGGTTATTGCAAGGGGATCGGCAGCCCTATTGCGACGGCGGAATGGAATCGTGTTCGACCGTGTCGCCCGGCTCCACGCCAAGGCGCCTGGCTGCGCCGCCATTGAGTTCCAGGACGTAGCGCACAGGCCCACCGGAGGGAATGACGTCCAGGGAAAGGGGTTTGGTGTTGCGCGCAATGGAGAGGATCGTGCCGTCTTCCTCGATGAACAACATGTCGAGGGGGATGAGCGTATTCTTCATCCACATCGAGACGTTCCGGGTGGTGTCGAACTCGAACAGCATTCCGGCGTCGTCGGCCATCTCCTCGCGAAACATCAGGCCGGTGCGCCGTTCCTCTTCGGTATCGGCGATTTCGGCGTCGATGACATGGGTCGCTTTATCCGTGACGAGCCGCACTTCGTCGGCCGTCGCGTGTCCGGAGCCGAGAAACACGGCGCCGGCGACAAGCACCGCTGCGACGGCGATGATCCGGGCTGGCATGCGCATGACGTCGGTCTTCCTTTCTCGGCACATAATACCGCCGGACAGGTGAATTGACCCATGGCCAATTCTCGTCCAGCGCACGGCTCAAGCGCCGCTCTGGCTGCCGCCGGACCTTAAAAGCGGTGCTTTCAAAGGTCCATCGGTATAACCGGCCAGCGCTCAGGGAGCAGAACCAGCCGGTGACAGAACAAAGGACATGACAGGCTCGACGAGCGACATCAAGATGGCACGCCCCCAAGGCGCAACCCGGCACTCACCTGGCACGGCGGCGCCCCAGCATTCTTCCAGGCCGAAAGACATGGAAACGCTGCGCTTTCAAATGTTCGCGATATCAGTGCGAAGCGGGGCTGGCGTCGACGGGATGAACTTCGGCCGCCATCTTGCCCTTGCGGCCGATGCCGTAGCGCACCCTCACCTCCTGCCCGAGGCGAAGCTCCATCATGCCAAAGCGCCGAAGCGTTTCCATGTGGATGAAAATATCCTCGTCGGTCTCGCCGGTCGTCAGGAAGCCGTAACCCTTGGTTCGGTTGAACCACTTCACGGTCGCCGTCACGAGATCGCTCGACGGGATAACCTGATTGTGGGTGCGGGCCGGCGGCATCTGGGAGGGATGGGCGCTGGTGGAGGTATCCATGGAGAGAATGCGGAAGGCGCTCAGACCACGTTCGCCCCGCTGCACCTCGCACACCACGCGGGCACCTTCGAGCGCCGTCGTGAACCCGTCTCGCCGAAGGCAGGTCACATGGATGAGGACATCCTCGCTCTCGTCGTCCGGAACGATGAAGCCAAAGCCCTTCGCGACGTCGAACCATTTGATGTGACCAGACACGACAGAGACGCCGACATTCGCCGTCGCCTCGATCTCCTCGTCGAAACTCTTCAGACCAATTGACGTCCGCTCCGTCATTCGGATGATCCGCCTCTACGCAACCGAATTGGTTCGAGTTTAGCATTAATTGGACGTAAAGGCGCAAGGGGGCGATGCCTGCCGAATGCAAAACGACCCCAAGTTTACGCAAGGTTCGATGCAGACCGTCGGCAAGGCGTGACCGGAGTGCCGCATGTTGCGAAGCTGGACGCGATCTTCGCGATCAATCGATCCTCGGACAAGCGCCATGAATGCTCCGCCCGCTTTACGGTCGAAGCGCTGTCGCGAAGTGTGTCCAGGCCGGAAAGACCGACGGGACTGGTTAGCCGCCTCCGGAAAATGACGCGGATTTGTTTTGCCGGCTTGGGGAACCGATCCCGACAAGTCCCGGTTGGTGAGGCGGGCACGACGAATTTCCCTTGGGAGGAAAATTGATGACACGTCTGCAAGTTCTTGCGTCCGCGATGGCACTGTCCGCTGCAACGCTTACCGCGAACGGTGCGATCGCCGCATGCTCGGACGAACTCGCGCAGTTGAAGGAGCAGGTCGGCTCGATGGCCAATACAGGCTCGGCCTCGATGAACACCGATATGAGCGGGTCCACTTCAGACTCAGGCAGCATGTCGTCGGGCTCGTCCGACATGTCGGCTTCGAGCTCCTCGTCGTCTACGCCGAACGATGCGAGCGGCTCGACCATGGAGGAAGAGGGATCCGGCACGACCTCTGCCGACGCAGCCCCCGCCGACACCGATCAGGAAGCTGTCTCGAACGACGATCCGACCTTCACGGCTGCGGGCGACGTTTCCGGCCAGAACAACAAGGACAATTCGACCGGCGCGCTTTCGGGCGTCGCACCGACGGCTGCTCTGACGGATGAGGCGACAGGTAACGACGACGCATCCCAGCAGGCCGCTGCCGAAGAGGCAACGCAGAAGGAAGAGGGTTCTTCGAGCAGCTCCGACATGGCGTCCTCGGACAACTCGTCCTCATCTTCGGACTCGTCGATGAGTTCCGGTTCCAGTTCCTCGGACACGGCTTCTTCGGATAGCTCCTCTTCCGACAGCGCCTCGACCATGAGTTCGGACTCCGGTTCGTCTTCGATGGAAGAAGGCTCCAGCATGGCCGGCGACCAGCAGATGGTGACCGCTCATCTCGCCGCTGCCCAGATGGCGCTCGACGAGGGCAATGAAGAAGCCTGCATGGCCGCCGTCGAACAGGCCCGCGAGTCGATGATGTAATTTTCTGAACCTGCCCCTCTGGGCAGGCAGGGTTTCATGACCAAGCTTAAGGGGTCCGAAAGGGCCCCTTTCGTTTTGGGTCTAAAGCCATCGGAGCGAAAAGCGGGAACCGGTTTTCGGAAAATCCGATGCAAAACCAGCATATCAGAGCATGCGATCCAGGTACGGAAACAAGTCGTACGCTCTCAACGAAATCCTAAAAACGGAGAATGCGTCATGCGTTATCTGCACACAATGGTCCGCGTCAGCGATCTCGATCAGTCGCTCGACTTTTACTGCAACAAGCTGGGGCTCGTCGAAACCAACCGGAAGGAAAGCGAAGAGGGCCGCTTTACGCTCGTTTTCCTCGCCGCGCCCGACGACCTGCCTCAGGCCAAGGAGACCAAGGCTCCGTTGATGGAGCTGACCTATAACTGGGATCCCGAAACCTATACGGGCGGGCGTAATTTCGGCCATCTCGCCTTCGTCGTCGACGATATTTACGACCTCTGCCAGAAGCTGATGGACTCAGGAATCACCATCAACAGGCCGCCGCGCGACGGGCATATGGCCTTCGTCAAATCGCCGGACGGCATCTCCTTCGAGCTTTTGCAGAAGGGCGACGCGCTGCAGCCCAAGGAGCCATGGGCCTCGATGCAGAACACCGGTTCCTGGTGATCCCTGCGATGGGGGATGAGGGCGAGTCCACAAACCCGCCTCATTCTCCAATCATGTAGATTTCGTAATCATCAGCGGACGCGGGGCCGAATTTTATACGGCTCCGTTTGACTCTTTGTCGGGACTCGCGTTCACTCCAAGCGGGTCCGGCACTGGATTTCGACCGACGATCCGCATTGCGGACTGTATTTGAGTGGATCAGCTTTGCCTCTCGGGAAGGTTGTTCCGAACGCGGCGGCAGGGGTGCCCCCGCGCAATCGGTCCGGACCGGTCATGGGGATGACCGGGCGGATACGAACATGGAAAGCGGCGTGGGAACGGGCTGCTTTGCTGGAGAGGGAATAGACCGAGTGACGACCGAAGACGCATGCCGTCCTCAATCCGCCCCTTTGCAAGGCGGTGATACGGGATCGGTCCCGCCGAGCCGCGCGAAGCAACGCCTCCTGAGGAAAACAGCGTTCCTCGGAACCGCTCTGGTCCTGTCTCCGCTTTTCGCGGGCTGCATGTCCGGTATCAGCGACGTCACCTCCTTCGGCCTGACCCCGCCAGCGAATGTCGCCGATAACAGCGCGCCGGTCGATGTGAACGACGCCCCCGAAGTGGACGTCTCGTCGCTCGAGGAAGACGCGCCCAAGCCTGAAATTTCCGAAGAAACGGCCCGCCAGGTCGCTGATGCGACACCGGCACGTACGGAGACACGAGGCGGCGCCCTCGTGCCGCTATCGACCGGCGGCGAGACAGTTGCAGCCTATGCCGGCGGCCGCGTGGGCGAAGGCGGTTCATCGGGCGGCGCGGCATCGGGCGGCGGTGGTTCGCTCTTCCAGTCGCTTTTCGCCCGCAAGCAAGCCCGCACGCCGGTTCCCAACGCCGAGCGCGGCAAGGGGCGCCGGGTCGTTCTCAACAGGGAGGGCGCGCCGACCGGAGCCGACGAATCGCTTCCGGGCGTCGATCGGAACTCGATCTTCGAGATCGGTCAGCGGGCATCCGCCGACGAAGACGCCATCGAGGATGCGGAATATCAGGTGGCCTCCCTTGGCAGCGGGTTTGCCCGGCTGAGCCCGAACGGTTTGCGTGTGCAGCGAGAGAGCGTGCGGACGGACTGCTTCCCGCGTCAGCTGGTCGGCATGATTCGCGCGATCGAACAGCGCTTCGGCCAGCGTGTCGTCGTGACCTCCGGCTATCGAAGCCCCGAGCACAATCGGCGGGTCCGAGGTGCCACGCGCTCGCAGCACATGGCCTGCAAGGCCGCCGACATCATCATTCCAAACACCAACAGCAAGGCTGTGGCTGCCTTCGTGAAGAGCCTTCCGGGGCGCGGCGGGGTGGGCACCTATTGCCACACCCAGGCGATCCACATCGATACCGGACCCAAGCGCGAGTGGAACTGGCGCTGCCGCCGTCGCGGCTGAAGAGCTCTCAATCCGTCGTGTGACCAGCCTGTCCACGCGCCGCAAAAAATCTTTTCGATTTTTCAAAATCAACGCTTGCAAGATCGGCTCACACCTCGTAGACACCACCGCGTTGCGCCCATCGTCTAGCGGTCTAGGACGCTGCCCTTTCACGGCGGAAACACGGGTTCGAGTCCCGTTGGGCGTACCAACATCCCACATCATTCGCGACATTCAATCATGCGCCTCTCGCGCAGGACGAATGTCGTGCGCGTGCCGCGCAGATGCGGGGATGACGGTTGTCAAAGGCGGTCGTATCGCCGGACGAATGACATCCATGTCGGCTAGAGCACCGGCGGCGCGGGGGCGCTGCCGAGATCAGTTATCGCTACGCCGTCATAGGGATTTGGTCTGATACCAGCGGACATTTGTAGCCATCGGTTTCATGGGACCTCTGGCAGCCCGAGCGGCGTTCGAGACATTCGTCGGACGGAGAATTGCCCCATGAGATCACTCCACGCCTGATCGACTGCTCAAAGGCCGCTTTGGCTTTGCAAGCGGCTGCCGGAATAATGTCCGCAGGCCCCATCGGCCGCCCCGCCCCGCCATGATCTTGCCTCGGCGAATCGCGGCTCCCGCCTGCCACCTCCCCTCCCCAGTCATCGTCTTCAGCGTCCTCGACATCCGTACGATCGCTCCACGAGAACGGCACCGAAGGCGCGGCGGCACTTCCCGAGCGTTGATGCGAGAGCCCGGCTGAAGACCGGCAGCATCCATCGGTCGGCACGCCCAAACGAAAAGGCCCCGGTCGGCATCTGCCGATCGGGGCCTCATCGAATGGATCGCCTTTTCGCGCGTTCTGCGCCGTATCACGCGAGTTCCGCTTGATCGCTTCACGATAACGGATTTGAAATCGCTTATGCGCCGCCGGGGGCTTCGATGCCGTCCCCGGCTCAAGCAGCCGGATACGGTATCAGTAGGGCGCGGCCATGTCGTAGACCTGCTGTCCCCAGCCCGGCTGCTGCACCTCGGTGATCCGCCCACGGCCGCCATAGGAGATGCGGGCTTCGGCGATCTTGTCGTAATCGATCGTGTTGTTCGGCAGGATATCGCGCGGGCGGATGATGCCGGCGATCGAGAGAACGCGCACCTCGAAGTTGACGCGCACTTCCTGCTGGCCGGAAATGAACAGATTGCCGTTCGGCAGTTCCTGCGTCACCACCGCCGCGACGGAGAGATCGATATCCTCGGAGCGCTTCACGCGGCCGCTGCCCTTGGCGTCAGACCCGCCGTCGAGGCCGAGCGTCGCGCCCACAGTCGGAAGGGTCCAGTTGCCGAAGCTGCCGGACACATCGGCACCGCCGGAAACCCCCGACTCGCGGTTGCGCTCGGACATATTGGCGAGCGAGGCCTTGTCGGCGATCTTGATCTTCACCGTCACGATGTCACCCATCGAGAGGGCACGGGGATCCTGATAGAAATCGGCGCGGGAATCGGTCCAGAGCGAATTCTTGGCACCCGTCACACCCTTTGGAAACGACGCTGGCGTGACGAGGTTCGGATACTGGTAGATGCCGGAGCCGACCGGCGAGAGCACCGGCTCACGAAAAGCGTCATCCTTGTTCGTCGAGCAACCGGCGAGAAGCGCGAGCGCGACAGGCGCGGCGTATTTGAAGGTCACGATGCGTTCTCCGCGACGGCCTGTTTATCGGTTTCGTCCGCGACATCGCTCGATGTCTTCTCGACGATCAGCCTGGCGATTTCGGCGGCCGTCTTAGGCTCCATCTCGGACAGGACATCGCTCGCGTGGCGGGGCTTGAGCCGCACGAGGATCATCGCGGCGTTTTCCTTGCCGAGCTTGGAAAGCTGAGGCGCCGCCATGTCCGGCGCCATCTTCGAATAGATATCGACGACGATGGTGGAGGCGTTCTCAAGGAAGGCTTTGCGCTCCTTGATCCACTCCTGATATTCCGCACGCCGGGTTTCAAGCTCGTCGATCTTGGCGGTGATCTCGCCCTCGATATCCTTCAGCTGCTTGGCCTGCAGCGCATGGCGCGCGTCCTGGGCCTTGTCGGCGATGTTGAGGCAGTAGCGTTCCACCTCCGACATGGGCTTTTCTTCTGCCGGGTGTTCCTCGCCATCAGATTCATCGATGATGCGCACCTTGTCGACCGGGTTGACCGGCGGCGCGATGCCGCCTCCCCCGCCGCCGGCCGCGAAGGCCGCCTGAACGGATGCCGTCATGCACAGAGCGAGAAGAAGCGAGGAGCACAGATTCGGTCGGGCTGTCATTGCACCACCAGTTCAGCTTGGAGAGCACCTGCGGTCTTGATGCCCTGCAGGATCGCGATGATCCCGGAGGGTTTCAGACCGATGCGATTGAGGCCGCGCACCACCGTTTCCAGATCGGTGCCGCCCACGAAGGCGAAGCTTCCGCCGGTCTGACCCGCATCGACGATCGTCTCGGAGGTCACGACGGTCTCGCCATCGGACAGCGGCGCGGGCTGGGAGACCGATGGAAGCTCGGACACCCGCACGGTGAGATTGCCGTGGGTCAGCGCGACCGTGGAAATCTGAACGTTCTGGCCGATGACGATCGTGCCGGTCCGCTCGTCGATCACGACCTTGGCGACCTGATCCGGATCGACGCGAAGATCGCCGATTTCCGCCAGGAAGCGCACCGCCGAAACATCGGCCGGACGCTCGAGATGCAGCGTGCGGAAGTCCTCTTCCCTTGCGACCGGACGGCCCCAGCGATTGCGCGCATAGGCGTTGATCAGGTCGACCGTGCGCACCATCGTCTTGAAGTCGGGATTGTTGAGCTCCATCGCGAGCTGGCCGTCGTCGTAGAACTGGCCCGGAACTTCGCGCTCGACAAAGGCCCCGTTCGGCACGCGGCCGGCCGTCGGCACGCCCTGCGTCACGGTCTCGCTCGCGCCCTCGGCCGTGAAGCCGGTCACTGCGACTGGGCCCTGAGCCACCGCGTAGATCTCGCCATCGGCGCCGTAGAGCGGCGTCATGACGAGGGTACCACCCATGAGCGAGGACGCATCGCCGAGCGAAGCGACGTTGACGTCGATGCGCGAGCCGGTGCCGATGAAGGCGGGAAGCTCGGCCGTCACCGTCACGGCGGCGACGTTCTTGCCGCCCGATTTGTCGGAGCGGATGTTGACGCCCATCCGGTCGAGCATGGATTGGAGCGACTGCTCGGTATAGGGCGAATTGCGCAAGGAATCGCCCGTTCCCGCAAGACCGATCACGAGACCGTAACCGACGAGCTGGTTGCCGCGAACGCCGCGCACATTGGTGATGTCCTTGATGCGCACGGTGCCGGCGGCCGAAGCGGGATCGCCGGTCACGTAGCCGGTCGCGGCCGGAATATAGCCGGTCGCTGCGTTGCCGGCGTAGTCGGCGGCCTGCGCAACCGGCGCGAACGCCATCGCGAGGCTCGCAAAGGCTGTCAGAACTGAGCGGACCACTGGCATCATCCTTCGACGGCGATCGTTCCGTTGGGCGCGATCCGGCCTGAAATGGTGATGCCGCTATCGCTGTTCCTGACGCGTATCGTCTGGCCTTTCTGACCGGATTCGAGCGCCATGCCGAGACCGGTGATGACAAGACCCGCCTCTTCGTAGACCAGCGTCACATTGGTGCCGGCCTTGATCGCATCCGGCGTGACCAGATCGGCCCGGCGGATCGCTTTGCCGGGCAGGAGCGTGCGACGGGCGACATAGCCGTGAAGATCCTCCGCGGAGGTCACGAACAGCCCCACCTTGTCGTCCTTGACGATGAAGGTGCGCGTCGAAATTCCGGAGGCGACGATATCCTCGCCCGCATAGACCACGGCACCGGGGACGGGCATTTCGAGCTCCGCGGCGATCGAAGCGGTCGCTGACGAAAGGCCGAGACCGAGAGCGAGCACGCTCTTCATGAGACGCCCGGCCATCTTAGCGAATACCCTTGGAGACGACACTCGCCATCTCGTCGGCGGCGCTGATGATCTTGGAATTCATCTCATAGGCGCGCTGAGCCGAGATCAGCTCGGAGATTTCCTTCACCGGATCGACGTTGGAATCTTCGAGATAGCCCTGATTCACGACACCAAAGCCGGGATCGCCGGGCACGCCGACGACCGGGGCACCGGAGGCGACCGTCTCGGAGAAGAGATTGCCGCCCTCTGCATGAAGGCCCGCATTGTTGGCGAAGGTCGCAAGCGTCAGCTGGCCGACATCCTGCAATTCGCCTTCGACCCGGGCATAGACCTGCCCCGCTTCGTTGACGACGATCTCGGAAGTGTTGTTCGGAACGGTCAGTTCCGGATCGACGAGATAACCGTCGAGCGTGACGATCTGGCCGTTGGCATTGGTGTTGAAGGCACCGTCGCGGGTATAGCGGATCGCACCGCCCGGCCCCTGGATCTGGAACCAGCCTTCGCCATTGAGCGCGAGGTCGAGCTTGTTGCCCGTCTCTTTCAGCGATCCCTGCAGATGGACGTTGCGGATTGCCGCAAGGCGGACACCGAGACCAAGCTGCGCTCCTTCGGGAACAACGCCCTCCGCACCGGCTGCCGCAACGCCCTTGGCGCGCTCGACCTGATAGAGGAGATCGGTGAACTCCGCCCGGGCCCGCTTGAAGCCTGTGGTGTTCACATTGGCGATGTTGTTGGCGATAACCTCGACATTGGTTTCCTGGGCATTCATGCCCGTGGCCGCGATCGCAAGTGCGCGCATGGCGATACTCCTTTTCCTGGGAACCGGACGCCCGGCGTCCTTCGTCGTGGCGGTGTCCGCTGTGGCTCTATCCTCTCAAACCGGAATAGAGCGGGACTGACCGTCCGGGGACCGAGGGCCCCTAGATCTGCATCCGGGTCAGTTCCATGTAAGCTGCGACTGCCTTGTCGCGAACGGCGACAGCGGTCTGAAGCGTGCGCTCGGCGCTCATCACGGCGTCGACGACGGCCTGGGTGGAGGCCTTGCCCTGAACGCCCTGAATGGAGGTCGCTTCCGCAGTCTTCACCGTATCGACCGCGTCGACCATGACGCGCGACAGGACTTCGGAAAACTCGTTGAACGTGGTCTGCTGGGACCCGGAGACCTTCGCCATGCCTTCGGAGGCGGACGGTGCCTTGGTCTGCGCAACGGACGGATCGAAGAAAGAGGATCCAATCGCTGGGATCATGATAATCAGCTCCTCAGGAGGTCTATGGTCATGTTGATGATTTCGCGCGCCTGCTTGATCACCTGGATATTGGCTTCGTAGGACCGGTTGGCCTCACGCATGTCCATCATCTCGGTGAGCATGTTGACGTTCGGGCGCTTCACGTAGCCGTCTTGATCGGCTGCCGGATTGCCGGGATCGTAGGTTGATTCGAACTCGGCCTTGTCCGTGCCGATATCCGAGACCTTGACCAGATTGGCGCCCGTTACCTGATCGAGCATCGATGCGAAGGTGACGGTCTTTCTGGCGTATGGATCTGCGCCGGGCGTCTTGCCCGTCGTCTCGGAGTTGGCGACGTTCTCGGAGACGACCCGCAGGCGCGTCGACTGGGCCTGCATGCCCGAGGCCGCGATCTTGAGCGAGGAAATGAGAGGATCGGCCATGAGGCTCAGCCCTTGATTGATGTCATGAACAGGCGATGGAAGCTTTTGACGATCGAGGTGTTCAGCGAATAGTCACGACTGACCTCGCCTGCCTTGAGCATCTCCTGCTCGATCGTGACCGAGTTTCCGGAATGCTTGACGCCCCAGGTCCTGGCTGTGGTCGCCTCGGCTTCGACGCCGCCGTCGCTGCCGCCCAAACCGGCAAGGTGCATTTGGTTCGAGGCTCTCTGGGTGAGCGCCGTGTTTTGAAGAACCTCTTCGAACGGCGTGATATCCTTGGCGGTGTAGCCAGGCGTATTCGCATTGGCGACGTTCTCGGCCACCAGCGCCTGCCGGTGTGCGAGCCAATCAGCCTGTTTCGACGTCAAGGATAAAAGATAGACCTGATCCAACACGGCCTCCCATTAACGGGATTTCAAGTTGTCTCGGGTTTAGGCCGAAGCGCTTGTCCGAACCTGATCGTGTGAATGAATTGTTAAGGGTTTTCGGAGGGTCAGCCGGGAATCGTCGTTTCGATCGACTTACGATCTTTAACATCCGAGACGAATTCATCGATCTTCGGCGTCGCCGGCACCCAGTCGGCACCGGGAAAACGCAGGGCCAGATAGCCCTGGGCGGTGACGACGCTGATCTCGGCAAGTCCAACCGTGCTCGTCGAAAGCTTTCCGGTCATGCCCTCCAGGCGTTTCAAGCCGTTGACCATCGAACGCCGGCGACGCAAACCCATCTCGGTGCCGTCGAAGGCCGGATCGCCAAATTCACCGGACACGATCTTGCGCCCGTTGAGCGTGTAGACGGCCGCGTCGAACACCCCGAAGGCAAGCCCGGTGATCTCGTAATCCCACGGCGTCATGGTTTTGAGATGCGATCCCTCCGGCGCGATGTCGGCGGCATAGCTCGCAATGATCAGCGCCTCGGTCAGGATCGTGCCATCGTCGAGCTCAAGCGTCGGAATTCGCTGGGCGGGATTGCGATCCACCAGCCGGGCCGGGCTTTCCCACTGGTTGACGAGATCGATCTCAACCTGGGCACCGGCCTCGATGAGCATCCCATGGGCGACACGTGCGAAGGGTGACGTGTTGTTCTTGAAGAGCTTCATGCCGTCCGTCCGTACCGTCCTTAGCGGAAGGGACAGATAGGGCTGCTTTCGCGAAGACAAAGCCAACGCCTGCTTCGGCGTTGCTCGACCCGAAGAAGGCGCAGGCTTCAAAGCCCGAAGCTGTCAGGGCGAAAGGCGGAAAATCGCGATCGGCACGGCCTCGAAGATCAGGCTTCCGCCCTCTTTTGCGAAAGCCGCGCATCGCTCAGGACCCGCTCGAACCGTTCCGTATCGGAGGCCTCGCCGCCCGAAGGCCCTGCAAGGTCGATATAGGTGATGTCGACCGCTGCGGTGGCCGCGCTGAGCTCCAGCCGGAAATGGGCGGTCACCCCGTCATGCTGGAATTCGAGGGCCAGCGCCACGATCGGCTTGGTGCCCCAGGAGATGTTCACATCGCCGGAATTGGCGAACCGCACGACGCCCGGTTTCAGGGTCAATTCGGCGCTGGAGGCGACGATATCTGCGATATTGGCGTATTTCTCGAAGCGGAGATACGCGACATAATCGGCGACGTCGACGAGCCGCAATTCGGCGACGAATTCGCGAATGGCATCGGCGAGCAGCTTCTCGCGGGTAAGGGAAGCGCGCTTCTTCACATCAAGCATTAAGGTGGCAATCTCCCTTGAAACGGGCGGCGCCATGCCCAACCGCTGGCTTTCGGTCCGCTCGTATCGGATCGGAGATGAATGCCGGCATCCGCGGTGCCTCTCTCAGGCATCCCGTCCGGCGCGTGGGAAGCGCCGGGCCGCTCTCAATCAAGCGACTGCGACGCCGACCTTCGCGCCCTCGCGGGTGTGAAGATAATAGATGATCTCTGCCACCGCCTTGAAGAATTCGGGGGGAATCATCTGATCGATGTGGACATGATCGTACATCGATCTTGCGAGGAGCTTGTCCTCGATGACGGGGATCTCTTTTTCTTCCGCGATCTCGCGGATTTTCAGGGCGACGAGATCGGTCCCCTTGGCGACCACCATCGGCGCGCCGCCTTCTTCGCGCTTGTAGCGCAGGGCAATCGCATAGTGGGTCGGGTTGGCGATCACGAGGGTCGCCCCCGGCACCGCCGCCATCATGCGCTTCCTGGAGCGCTCGCGGGCGATCTGTTTCTGCCGCTGCTTGACCATCGGGTCGCCTTCGGCCTGCTTGTTCTCGTCCTTGATATCCTGCTTCGACATCATGATGTCGCGCCGCCAGTGGATGCGCGTCATGGCAATGTCGGCGGCGACCAGCACGATGGTCGCGATCGAGACGCCGGACAGGAGCTTCATCGCAAGGTCGAGCACCAGTTCTGGAAGCTGGACCGGGTCGGCCAGCATCGTCTGGACCATCGTCTCCATGTTGGAAACGAGGAGGGTGCCGAGTACAGCGCCGATCATGAGAAACTTGAACACGGCCTTTGCGAACTCCGTCAGACCGCGCGGGCCAAACATGCGCTTGAAGCCGGCTCCAAGCGAAATATTGGACGCTTTTGGCGTGATCCGTTCGAAGTTGATTTGCGGCGGGTTCTGCAGGACGGATGCGAGAATTCCGCCGGCGCACAGAAAGAGCGCTGCCGGCACGAAAAAGATCGCAGCTTCGGTGCTGAGCACACTAAGAACATGCAGGGCGTCCCGGCTTGTCTCCAATTTCCACTGGAGAGGATTATCGAACGTCGTCTGCAGGGTGGTAAGAAGGCGATAGCCCGACTCACGCGCCTGCAGGGCGATGAACGCCGAAATCGCCAGAAAAGACGCCAGGACCGGAGCTTCGCGAGAGGTCGGAAGGTTTCCCTTCTCGATCGTGTCGCGAATTTTCTTCTCGGTCGGCTGTTCCGTCTTCTGGGAACGATCTTCGCTCTCCGCCACAGCCGATTAGCCCGTAGTTAGGTTTCGTTTCGGTGAAACAGCATGGTTAAGCAGCCGTTGCCGGCCGCTTTCGCCATACGTCACTCGGCCCCGTCCTCATCGCCTTCGCGCAGGATGATCGTGCCGCTGCCCGCCATTTCCAGCGCGCGGGACGCGATATCGCGGCGAGCCGATTCGATCGCCTCCTTGGTGACGTTCGCTGCCTGGCCGAGCTCTGCCTCCATCATGCGCCGGGCTCTCGCGCCCTGGGCAGAAAGCACCGCTTCCTTGAGCGCGTCCGGTGCCCCACGCAGCGCCATGATGACCGTATCGGCCTCGATGCTGTCGAACAGGGTGAGTCGGGATTTCGCCGGCATGCCCAGAATATCTTCGAAGGCAAAGAGCAGCTTGCGCAATTGGGTTGCGTCGTCCGGCTGATCGCTCTCGATGAACTCGATGAGTTCCGAGCTCTCTTCCTTTCCGAGAAGGTTCACGACATTGGCGAGCGCGAGGTGGCGGCCCTCGCCTCCCTGACCGTCGCCGGTGACAAGATAGGTCTCGCGCACATGGGTCTCGAAGAGCTCCTCGATCGGGCCGGCCAGCGGCTTGATCTGGAGCATGCGCTTCATGACATCGTTCTTGAGTACCGGTTCGAAAGCGCGCACGAGGAGCACGGCGGCATCGCTCGGCACCTTGGACAGGACAAGCGCGATAATGTGCGGGTGCTCGGCGGACAGCTTGCCTGCGAGCGTTGCCACGTCCATGTCGGCGACGGCGTCCCAGACATCCAGCGGCGGCGCGTTCGCGAACATTTCCTGGATCGAGAACGGCTCTTCCTTGGGAAACAGGGAATCGTACTGGCTTTCACCGAGCGCGTTGCGCAAGAGCTCGGACATCTGCTGGCCCGGACCCGGGAAGATCGGCCCGCTCTTGAACGTCGAGGCGAAGTCCTCGACCACCTCATTGATCTGTTCGGAGGAAACGTTCTCGAGCGAAGCAGCGGCCTCCTTGAGCGACATGATCTCGTCGGGAGCCATGTGCTTGAGAAGCCGTGAAGCGCCGCCCGGTCCCAATGCGAGGAGAAGGACGGCCGCCCGTGCCCCTCCCCGCAACGGAGCTGCGTTCAGCTCTTCTGAGTAACTCGCCAGACTGTTCATGACACAATCAGGCCGCCTTCGCCTTCTTCGCGCCCAGATTCGAGCCCGGGGTCGCGACCTCGGTCAGCGTGACACCAAATTGCTGATCTTCCTGATCGAGAACGACGATCTCGCCGCGCGCGACGATCCGGCCGTTGACGACCACATTGATCGGATCGCCCACCTTCGTATCGAGTTTGACGATCGATCCGCGGTTGAGCTTGAGAAGTTCGGCGACGCTCATCCGTGCCGTGCCCAGAACCACTTCCATGGTGACGGAGACGTCGAGAACGAGGTCGAGGTCCATCTTGTCGGCCCCCCGGAAATCGGGACCCATGCCGGCATCCTCCGGCGCGTCGTCGTCGCCATAGAGGTCAGCGTTGAATTCGAGGTCGCCGCCTTCGAAGTCGTTGGGATCGATCATGGAGTATCATTCTCCGTCTGGCATTTCGTCCATTGCCCCGGCTTACATTTCGGGGCGTGTTTTCCTGTTTAGCGGCTCGAACTTATCCGAAGCTGCCGCTTCCCATGCGAGCCTTAGTTCTTTCGGCTGAAGGGCGTTCGTGTCGCAGGCATGGCTGTGCCGCCCGTATGAAAATCGGCGCGTTCGACGAGATCGGCGAGCCGAGCGGCAGCATTTTCCGCAAGCACACGCTCGGCTTCGAGAGCCTTCAATGTCGAGATTCCCTCGTATTTGAGGGCGATGACAGCCTCAGCCGCCTTGTTCAGGGAGGCTTCCGACTGTTCAAGCGCGGCGGCAAGCCCGCGTTCGGATTCGCGGAGTGACTTCAGCTCGCGGTACATCCGCCCGCTTCGAAGCGCGGTCACGACCAGCGCGACCATCAGGAGAAGATCAATCAGATAGGATGTCATCGATGAATTCCTGTGTCGGATCGACCACTTCCTCGAACCGCGCCACATAAGCGCCCCGCGCGAAGCCGACCTGTGACTTGAAGATCGGCTTGCCCTGGCATTCGAGCGTGATCATCTCGCTCACCAGAACGTCGAGGGAGATCGTCTGACCGACGCGGAAATGGGCAACGTCCGAAAGGGGTATCTTCTTGCGCGCGAGCACGGCTTCCAGATGGAGGCCGGACTTTTCGAAATTACGGACCATCGCCTCGGACCAGGTCTCGTCCTGCGATGGCTGCGGCAGCGGAACCGGCTGGGACAGGATACGGCGGTGGGGCGTCAGATAGGGCAGCGGAAGGGCCAGCGTCAAAGTCGCAACCGGCTCAGCCTCGGTCTTCGATTCGGCCTTTTCGGCTGCGCGGAAGACATCGAAGCCGATGGTCAGGTAGCGGCCTGCGTCCTCGCCGCCGAGAAGCTCGTCGAGGTCCTCGCGCTTGACGAGCCCCTGCGCCGTGAAACCGGCCTCGTCGATGGGTGAGAAGCACGAGGCAAACGATTCGACGAGCGACTCGAACGTCATCCTGACGAGCGAGCGGTCGAGATCGGTCAGGGCCCGTTCGCCCGGCGTGCCGGCGGGCAAGGCGCCGAAGAAGGCGGAAATGCACACATCCGCAAGGGCATTCGGCGCAACGAGATAGGTCGGCCGGATGAAGCGCTTGGATTTGACCAGACCGAAGATGACGCCGTCTTCGTCACCGCCTGCGCTCTCTGCGCCTTTCCCGATGTCGAAATCGCGAAAGGTGACCGTGAGCTTGTCGACAGACAGTCCGTTGAGCGCAAGCGTCAGCTCTTCGGCGGTCTCCTCGACGATCGCGACCAGGCGGTAGAGCTTGGAGGTGTCGAGCTCGGCGGCCGACTTCAGCCGCTCGCCGATATTGGATGAACTCGTTGCGGTGCTTGTATCCGACATTATTCAGTTCCCTCGGCTTTGGGCCGGTGATCCTTCGAAACGGACGCTTCGATCACGCAGCCGCTCCGCCACCGATCGTCTCGGCTTCCACCTGGTCGATGGTCGGGCGGTCGTAGGCCGAGATCGTCTTGCGACCGTATTCGATCGCGATCTGGGGCATGGCGCCGTTCATGTAAGCGATCAGCGTCGACTTGATCACCACATAGGTCCGGCACTTCTTCTCCCGCACGGCTTTCACCTTGGATGCGATCGGTCCCATGACTCCATAGGAGGCAAAGACGCCCGCGAAGGTGCCGACGAGCGCCGCCGCGATCAGGCCGCCGAGAATTTCCGGAGACTGGTCGAGGGCGCCCATCGCCTTGATGACGCCGAGAACGGCGGCAACGATGCCAAGCGCCGGCAGACCGTCGGCAACGTCCTGAAGGGCGGCCTTCGGCTTCATCGCGTCGTGCGTGATCGTCTCGATCTCTTCTTCCATGAGCGCCTCGATCTCGTGGCTGCGCGCCGAACCGACGATGATGAGCCGGACATAGTCGCAGATGAAGGCGACCTTCTGCTTGTCCTTCAGGATCGTGGGATAGGCCTGGAAGATGGTCGATTCCTCGGGAGCATCAACATGGGCCTCGACCTCGGAACGGGACTTCGACCGCATCTCGCGCATCAGCGCATGCAGCAGGCCGAGGACTTCGAGATAATCCTTCTGCTTGGGAACGGCGTTCTTGAATGCCTCGCCGATCGCCTTTCCGCAGTCCTTGATGACCTTGGGAGGGTTGGCGACGAGGAAGGTGCCGAACGAGGATCCGCAGATGATCACGTATTCGAAGGGCTGGACGAGAACGTCCAGATGGCCACCCATCGCGACGAAGCCGCCCAGAAGGCAGCCCAGCACGACGACCATACCGATAATAATACCCATTGCACCCAAAATCCCAAGCGGTTGACAGGATCAAGCGGTACGGACAGCCGCTTGTGCGGAGCTTGAAGTGCGGAGCCTTGCCTGCCGATAGCTCGCATTTGAAGCGAAATCTCCCTCGGCCTGAAAGGCTGACACAAGGGTGTCCGGCGCATTGTCTGGGTGACGGCGACCCAGAGCCTGCCGCCTGACGGTCTCCGACAGACATCTGCGGTCCCGATAAGGTCCCGAACCATGACGCCAACCGAGAAGCCGCATGGCATTTCGGATAGCATCATGGGGAAAAACAAAGACTTAAAGCTGAATGTCGACTTCGACCTATCGCATTTCGCTCTCACGAACTCCGACACGAATGGCGACATGTTCATGACCCTTCGGCCACACCTCAATCCTCTTTCCTAGGAAGACGCATGGAAACCTCTCTTCCGGTCGCCCTGTCCGGCCAGATCGCGATGGAAAAGCGTCTCGAGACGCTGGCGAACAACATCGCCAATGCCCGCACCGTCGGCTTTCGCGCCGAAGAGGTCCGGTTCGAGGAGCTGCTGTCTCGCACAGGACCTGATCCCGTCGCCTTTGTGACCGAGGGCCAGACCTACCTGTCCAACAAGAGCGGCGCGCTCACCCAGACCGGCAATCCCCTGGATGTCGCCGTCAGGGGCGAGGCCTTCTTCGCCTATCAGGGCGATAACGGCATGGTCTACACCCGCGACGGCCGCATGCAGATCACGGCCGAAGGCATGGTGCAGACGGTGAACGGACGCCCGCTTCTCGATGTCGGCGGACAGCCGCTCCAGATCGATCCGGCAGGCGGGCCGCTCACCATCGGCGGCGATGGCATGATCCATCAGAACGGCGAGCAGGTGGCCGCGATCGGCCTCTTCCGCATACCCCAGGGCGCAAACACAACAAGGGCCGATACCTCGGGCGTCATCTCGGACGTACCCGGCGTGCCGGTCGTCGAATTTCTCTCAGACAGTGTCGTCCAGGGCTATGTCGAGGAGGCGAACGTCAATCCCGTGCAGGAAATGACCCGGCTGATCGCCATCCAGCGCGCCTTCGAGAGCGCGGCGAATGTCGTCCAGTCCAATGACAGGTCCCTCTCCACGGCGATCAAGGAACTCGGAACCGGCTGATGGAAAACCATAGTGAAGTCCTGAGGGCCCTCTCGGCGCCCCTGATCGACATTTCCGGCAAGGTCGTCGATGTCGCGCCCCAGTCGTTCCGGGTCGCGGGCCTGTCGCCTTTCGTCCGGCTCGGCGACTGCATCTCCTGTCCCGGCGAGGAGAGCGAGGAACTGGGCGAGGTGGTGCGCATCGACGCCGACAGCCTGACGGTCAAACCCTATACCAACCGCTTCAATCGCGGCGTCGGCGCAAGCGCCATGAAGATCGGTCCGTTCTCCATCACACCGGATGCGAGCTGGCGCGGCCGCGTGCTCGATGCGTTCTGCCGCCCGCAGGACGACAAGGGTCCGATCCTCCAGGGCGAGGAGAAGCGTCCGGTGGACGCGCAGCCGCTGTCCGCGCTGAAGCGCGCGCGGCTTTCGGAGCCCGTACCCACGGGCGTTTCCGTGGTCGATATCTTCACGCCGCTGGTCAAGGGCCAGCGTCTCGGCATCTTCGCAGGGTCCGGCGTCGGCAAGTCGACGCTGATGGGCATGCTCTCCCAGGCCAAGGGGTTCGACACGGTGGTGGTCGCACTCGTCGGCGAGCGCGGTCGCGAAGTTCGCGAATTCCTGGAAGAGGTGATGGAAGGCCAGCTGGACAAGGTGGTCACCGTCGTTGCGACCGGCGATGAAAGCCCGATGATGCGCCGTCTGGCGCCGCGCACGGCAACGGCCGTTGCGGAACATTTCCGCGATCAGGGCGATCATGTCCTTCTCATCGTCGACTCGGTGACGCGCTATGCCCATGCGGCCCGCGACGTCGCCCTTTCGGCCGGCGAGCCGCCGGTCTCGCGCGGCTATCCGCCGAGCGTCTTTTCCGAACTGCCGCTGCTTCTGGAGCGGGCCGGCACCGGCCTTGAAGGCTCCGGCACCATCACGGGCCTCTACGCCGTTCTGGTGGATGGCGACGACCATAACGATCCGGTCGCCGACGCCATTCGCGGCACACTGGACGGCCATATCGTGCTGGACCGCGAGATCGCCGAACAGGGCCGGTTCCCGGCGGTCGACTTCCTGAAATCGATTTCGCGCCTTGCCGACAAGGCCTGGCAGGGCAGCGAGCGCGAGCTTGTCACCCGCCTGCGCGCGATGACATCGCGCTTCGAGGACACGCGGGACCTGCGCCTTCTCGGCGGCTATCAGCGCGGCTCCGACCAGACGCTGGACCAAGCCGTCGATCTCGTACCGCATATCTACGATTTCCTCGCCCAGCGACCCGGCGAAGGCTCCCACGCCAAGCCGTTCGACGCCCTCAGCGCGGCGCTGAAACAGGCGATGACCGCCAAGATGGAAGCGGCTCCGAAGAAGAAGTAAGCCGGGCACCAAACCCCTGGCAGAGGCTTCAAGCCCACGACATGGAAAAGGGCCGAGGCATGTTTGCCCCGGCCCTTTTTCGGTGTGCCCGTCGCTCGCGATGGTCCCATGAAACCGTTGGTTTCAAAGGCCCGTCGGTCTTTTACCGCTGGACAATGAATTGATCCTTCGGTCAATTCTCGTCCAGCGAAGGGCTCAGACGCCGCTCGGGCTCCCGACGGCCTTATGAAACCGGTGGTTTCAAAGGCCCGTCGGTCTTACTCGGCGGCCTGCGGACGGTCGCCGGCATTGTCGCCGGAGGTCTGCTGCGGCGTATCGTCGGTCACCGGGTGCGAGTTCGCCATGTACTCGTCCGCCGCATTGGCCTCGTTCCAGGCAGCGCGGACGCCGGCCTCGTAGTCCGGATGAACCTCCTTGAGGTGACCGAACCAACGCTCGGCGATCTCGCTCGGGATACCCGCCATGGCACCGCCCATGTTCTTGTAGAGGCGCTGACGCTGGGCGTCGTCCATCACCTTCATGACGAGCGCACGAACCTGGCTGTAGTCGTCATAGCCGACGCGGTGGTCATAGCGCGCCGCATCGCCCGAAATCCTCAGCGGCGGTTCCTGCGCGCTGCGATCCTCGACCGCCGCGCCCTGATCCGCATAGGAATTCGGCTCGTAATAGGCGTTTTCGTTGCCCGTGCGTACACCGCCAAAGACGTTCATCGTGCCGTCCTTGTGGTAGTTGTGCACCTCCATGCGCGGCCGGTTCACCGGGATCGTCTCGTAATGGGTGCCGAGGCGATAGCGATGGGCGTCCGCATAGGAGAAGACGCGGGCCTGCAACATCTTGTCGGGCGAGAAGGAGATGCCCGGAACGATGTTCGACGGCGAGAAGGCCGCGTTCTCGATCTCGGCGAAATAGTTGTCGGCGTTCCGGTTCAGTTCGAAATAGCCCACATCGATCATCGGGAACTGGTCGTGCGGCCAGACCTTGGTCAGGTCGAACGGGTTGAAATCGCATGTCTCGGCGTCGAGTTCCGGCATGATCTGGATCTGGAATTTCCAGCGCGGATACTTGCCCTCCTCGATCGTGTTGAACAGGCGCTCCTGATAGCCCTCACGGGTCTTGCCGATGACCTTCTCGGCTTCCTCATTGGTGAAGAAGTCGTGGCCCTGCTGGCTCTTGAAGTGGAACTTCACCCAATAGCGCTCGCCGGCGTCGTTCCACAGGGAGAAGGTGTGCGAACCATAGCCGTTCATGTGCATGGGGGACTGCGGCAGGCCGCGATCCGACATCAGGACCGTCACCTGATGAAGCGCTTCCGGGGAGAGCGACCAGAAGTCGAACATCGCCGTCGGCGAACGCATATTGGTCTTGGGATGACGCTTCTGGGTGTGGATGAAGTCCGGGAATTTGTACGGGTCGCGGACGAAGAACACCGGCGTGTTGTTGCCGACGAGGTCCCAGTTGCCTTCCTCGGTGTAGAACTTCAGCGAGAAGCCGCGCACGTCGCGCTCGTGGTCGGCCGCGCCGGCCTCGCCGGCAACGGTGGAAAAGCGCGCCAGCATCGGCGTCTCGACACCCTTCTGCAGGCACTGGGCCTTGGTGTATTTCGAGATATCCTCGGTGATCACCAGCTTGCCATGGGCGCCCCAGCCCTTGGCGTGGACGGTACGCTCGGGGATGCGCTCGCGGTTCTGGTGGGCGAGCTTCTCGATCAGCTGGTAGTCCTGCAGGAGAAGCGGCCCCCGTTCGCCGGCCGACAGCGAATCCTGGTTGTTCGGCCACGGCGCGCCGGCCGAGGTTCTCAAGGTGTTGCGATCAGCCATTCTGGCCTCCCTCTTTGTCGCCGGTCGCGGGCCTTGCTGCCCGCCGGCTGAAATTGTTCGAATTCCAGTATGGCTGGCGCTACCGATAAGGGCTAATCGTATTTTATAGCCTCCACTATAGGATTATCTTATCGGCATGCTGACCCTTCGCCAGATCCGCTACTTCGAGACCCTCGCCAACACGCTGCATTTCGGCCGCGCTGCGAAGACCCTTCACATCAGTCAGCCGGCCCTGTCGGCGCAGATCGCGCAAATGGAGGCCTTCTTCGGAATGACGCTGTTCCTGCGCATGTCGAGCGGCCTCGTGCTGACGGCCGATGGCGAACTCGTGAGCGCTCGCGTCAAGCGCATTCTCTCAGAGGTCCACGATCTCGAAGGCATTGCGGCACGCGGCAAGGCAACCCTGTCGGGAAGGTTGCGGGTGGGAATGATCGCCACCGTCGCGCCCTATCTCCTGCCGCACCTTCTTGCGCATCTTGCCGAGCACTATCCCGACCTCGATTGCGAGGTGCGCGAGAGCATGACCAGCCGACTGCTCACCGACCTCAATCGCGGCGAGATCGATTGCGCGATCGTCGCCCTGCCGCTGGAGGAACCCGGGCTCGACACGCTTGCGCTCTTCGACGATCCCTTTCTGCTTGCAGCCCCCGCCGCCATCGCCGACCGCCTTCCGGACCCGTTTCCGCCAGCCCTTCTCGGCAAGGAACGGATTATTCTTCTCGAAGAAGGCCACTGCCTCCGCTCCCACGCGCTCGATGTGTGCCGGCTCGCCGGCGACCACGAACTTGCAGCCCTTGGCGCAACGAGCCTTGCGACGATCCTGCGCATGGTGGCAGGCGGGCTCGGCGCGACCCTCATCCCCCGGCTCGCCGTGAGCGACGAGACGCGCGGCGGCGGCATCGCGATCCTGCCGTTTCAGGACCCCGCCCCCTTCCGCCGCGTGGTGCTCGCCTTCCGGCCGACGACGGCGCTGCTTCCCGATCTGAAGGCCTTTGCCGAAGCGATCATCGAAGCCCGGCGCGGCGGCTTGGCTGCCTGACCGACCCATGATCGAGAATTTTGTCCGGCGGGACTTTCACCTGAACGAAAGCGATGGCAAAACACGCCGGATGGGAGAAAATCAACCATGGCGGGAATCATCGTCGTATACGCTGATAGCAGACGCCATCATTCACGCCGCGCTCCCGATCACATCGCGAAGACGAGCGGCCTGCTTTGCGGGATCGGGACCATCCCGCGCCTCTCAGGTCGCATCGTTCCAGACTACGGAGTAATCTCTTAAATGCAGGATCGGATCGTCATCGTCGGCGCCGGACAGGCCGCCGTCCAGCTCGCCGGAAGCCTGCGTCAGGAAGGGCATCAGGGATCGATCACGATGATCGGGGATGAGCCGGGCCTTCCCTATCAACGCCCACCGCTCTCCAAGGCCTATATGAAGGATGGCGACCCGGACCGGCTGATTCTCAAGCCGGAAAGCTTCTTTCAGAAGAACGCGATCGACCGGCGCGAAAGCACGCGTGTTGCTTCCATCGACAGGAATGTACGATCAATCGATCTCGAGAGTGGCGAGCAGCTCGGCTACGATCATCTGGTACTCGCGACCGGCGCTCGAAACGTTCGCCCGCCAATCGAGGGCGCCGATCATGCCAGCGTCGTCGAATTGCGCAGTCTTGCCCATGCGATGGATATTCGTGGACGGCTTGAAAAGGCGAAACGCGCCATCGTCGTCGGCGGGGGCTTCATCGGGCTGGAATTTGCCGCGATGGCCGAGGCTGCGGGCGTTTCGACGACGGTGATCGAGGCCGGATCGCGGCTGATGGCCCGCGCGGTCTCCCCAACGATTTCAAAACGGTTTCTCGACCATCACCGGGCCTGCGGAACGACGGTTCTCCTCGACGCACCGGCCGCGAAGATCCTCGCGCCAAAAGATCGCGCGGCCGACACCGTGATCCTAGCCGATGGCTCAGAGATCGTCGGCGATCTGGTTCTGGTCGCAACGGGCGTGCGGCCGAATGTGGAGCTTGCGGCCGAGAGTGGACTTGCCGTCGCGAATGGCATCCTCGTCGACGAAGGGCTTGGCACCGAGGACCCCGCCATTTCGGCGATCGGCGATTGCGCGGCGGTTCCGGGACCGTCGGGCGTTCATCAGCGGCTGGAATCGGTTCAGGCCGCAACGGATCAGGCCCGCCATCTCGCCAAACGGCTGACCGGCAAGGCGGATGGCGGATACTGGGCCGTTCCGTGGTTCTGGAGCGATCAGGGCTCCCTCAAGCTGCAAATCGCCGGCCTGACCGCACAGGCCGACAGCTGGCACGTGATCGGCGAGGCGGAGACCGTCCTCGGATTTTACGAGGGCCGGCTCGTGTCGGTGGAAACCGTCAACCAGCCCGGCCCGCACATGGCGGCCCGCAAACTTCTCGCCCTTGAGAAAAGCCCCTCCCGAGCGGATATCGAGGCCGCCGATTTCGATCTGCGCGCCCTCGCGAAGGGCGGGATCAGGACTCAGGCGCCGGCCGGCTAGGTCGACGCCCGTGGGTCTGTCGGCCAACCCAAACCGGTCGGTCGCGCCTTCCAGCATCACGTCGCGCTGTTCGAAGCGTGAACGGGACTGCGTCAATGTGAATGGGCGAACGGGGTCCATTGAAGGGCCGCAGACACTACCTCGAAGTAACAAGCCAATGATTGTCTTATCGAGGTTCACATCATGAAACGAATCGACAGGATCGGCCTTTCGACGGCCGCCGCCCTTCTCGCCAGCACCGCGCTCGCGGCCTCCCCTGCCCTCGCGCAGGACACGCTGAGCATCGAGGGGAGCAACGGTACGGCGCTCACCGGCCAGCCGCTGACCGATTTCGACGAACCCTGGGCGATGACCTTCCTGCCTGACGGGTCCATGCTTGTCACCGAACGCGGCGGAACGCTGCAGCATGTCTCGCCGGACGGCGAAAAGACCGAAGTCGAAGGCATGTTCGAGGTCGCCTATGGCGGACAGGGTGGGCTCGGCGACGTGGTGACCGCGCCCGACTTCGAGCAGTCGAACGAAATCTACATCTCTTATGCCGAGAGCCTCGACGACGGCCAGACCTTCGGCGCCGCCCTCGTGCGCGCCGAACTCGACCGCTCGGGCGGTACACCGCGCCTCGCGAACATCACGAAGATCTGGGAACAGGAGCCGCATGTTCCCGGTCAGGGGCATTATTCCCACCGGATCGCCTTCGGGCCGGAGGGCTCGGATCAGGAAGGCACCATGTTCGTCACCTCTGGCGACCGCCAGAAGCAGACCCCCGCCCAGGACATGGACAAGAATCTCGGCAAGATCGTCCGGCTCAATCTCGATGGGTCGGTGCCTGACGACAATCCCTTCGCGGATGAAGGCGGCATCGCCGCACAGTTCTGGACCGTCGGCAACCGCAACATGCTCGGGATCGCCTTCGACGGCGAGAACCGGCTTTGGGCCCACGAGATGGGCCCGCGCGGTGGTGACGAGCTGAACCTGATCGTTCCCGGCGACAATTACGGCTGGCCGGAAGCTTCGAACGGCATCAATTATTCGGGGGTTCCGATCCCCGACCACGATCCGGCCAGTGATGGCTTCAATCCACCGGAAGCGTCCTGGACTCCGGTCATTTCGCCTGCCGGCCTCGTGATCTATGACGGCGAAACCTTTCCCGACTGGCAGGGCGACGCGCTGATCGGCGGCCTGTCGTCCAAGGCGCTCATCCATGTCGACATCGAGGGCGATTCGGCGAGCGAAGCCGAGCGCTTCTCTTGGGGATATCGCGTGCGCGAAGTCGAAGAGGGGCCGGACGGCGCGGTCTGGGTGCTGGAGGACGGCGCGGGCGGTCGCCTGATCAAGCTGACGCCCGGCGAAGAAGCGAGCTGACCGTTTCTGAGATCTGTCAATGAAGGTCAGGTCGTCCGCACCGGTCTTTCAAAATTCGTGCGGTCGGCCTCACAGGCCGGCCGCGCATGGCATCCGGGCATGTGATCGTTGACGAAGCCCATGGACTGCATGAACGCATAACAGGTCGTCGGGCCGACGAAGCGAAAGCCCCGCTTGCGCAATTCTTTGGAAAGCCGCGTTGAGGCTGGCGTCACGGGGTTTTCGCGGATCCAGTCGATTGTGACGGTCTCCGGCCGCTCATTCGCAGAAGGCTCGAAGGACCAGAGGAACGCGGCGAGCGAACCCTCCCCGTCGATCAGTGCCCGTGCCGCACGAGCATTGGAAATCGCCGCTGAAATCTTGCCGCGATGGCGGATGATCCGGGCATCGCCCAGAAGCCGTTCGATATCCGCTTCTCCCATCACTGCCACGCGGTCGATCTCGAAACCGTGGAAGACCTCGCGAAACGCCTCGCGCTTCTTCAGAATTGTGAGCCAGGACAGCCCCGCCTGAAAGCCTTCAAGGCAGAGTTTTTCGAAAAGCTGCCGATCGTCCGACACCGGCCGGCCCCACTCTTCGTCATGATAGGCCTGATAGAGCGCATCGTGGCCCGCCCACGAGCAGCGGCACAGGCCGTCGAGCCCCTCGGTCAGCCCGGCTGTTTCGCTGTCATCCATGACGAAGCCTCCAAATCATCGCATAACGGTCCATTACCGGTTCCGCGAGGGCCGCAAAAGGCAGCATTCTCCTATCCTCCGAAATCGGTTTCTTCGCCCTGCGCCCCGTGAAGTCATATCGAGATCGATTTTTTCGCCTCTACAGGGTTTCCATCCCGCTCCTGAGACGATATATCGACCGTCACACGCCGCAGGACGGCCTGTTGGGGAATAGGTTAACGGTAGACCAGCGGACTCTGACTCCGTTAGTCCTGGTTCGAATCCAGGTTCCCCAGCCATTGATTTCACTACACTTTTTCTCTTTCCTCTGATGACCCAGCCGCCCGGTTGGGAAGCCGGTTGGATTTTTTCGTTCTCGTTTCGAGCTTTTCTATCGCGCTTTGAGCCAGTGCCGACGAGCGCGAAAAATAGTTCGCATCGAGGATCGAACGGACTTCCGAAAGCGAATGGCCGGTAATCGTCGCTACCTCTGCATCGGTGCATTGCGCTTCGAAAAGCCGCGTCACCGCCGTTCCGCGAAGATCGTGGAACGTCAGCCCTTCTATCGCGGCCCGCTGGCAGGCCTTGCGCCAAGACGACCTAAAGCCGTCCGCAGTCCACGGCACGCCGCCGCGCGCCGTCAAAATGATCGGCGAAATCCTCTTGGCGGCGTCGAGGGCGCTTCTCAGCGTCGAATGAACAGGGACCGCCACGCGAACGCCGGTTTTGCCCTGCCGCAATCGTATCGTCCGGCCGTCATAGGCGTTCCAAGGGAGCCGCAGGAGATCGCCCTGCCGTTGTCCGGTATAGACCGCGAGGAGGAAGGCCAGCTTGAGCCCATCGCCAGCCACGGCGAGGAACGCCGCCTCGTCGGCATCCGTCCAAACACGATCCTTGCGACTGCCACCGTCATACAGCCGCCCGCCGCCTTTGCAGGGGTTGGTATCGACCAGACCGCGATTGAATGACCAAGACAGGACACGAGCGAGGACAGACCAAGCGAGATCGGCTTGACGAGGCGAAGCCTTCGCCAGCTTGTCGCGCCACGACATGAACATGCCGCGCGTCCTGCGATCGTTGAGCGCTTCGAGCGGGAAGCTCCCAAATTCCTTTTCAATGAGGAGTATCTTGCCCAGGTAATCCTTGCGAGTGCGATCGGCGAGCTTGGCCCATTCGGCGCTATCCTGATACGCGGCAAGGATGCGCGCCACCGTTCCGGCCGCTGGCTGGACTTTCTGGCGAATTGCCCGGTCATAGCTCGCGATGAATTCCGGCGAACCCGGCTCTCCTTCGAGGCGAGGTCCGCCCTTCCAAGCGTAGTAATAGGCGCGCTTGGTCCCGTCGGCGAGCGTCTTCGTGATATGGTTGATACCCTTAAGCCGGACCCGCATCACGACCCGCCTGCCAGCGATCGAAGGCATTTGTGGGCTCCGCAGTCGAGCCCGTCATCACTTCAATCGAACCGTCTTCGTGATATCGAACGCCGCGAATTTCGCAGCCAGCGGCAATGAGAGGCTGAACAAGCGCCTTCACAACCGACTGCCGAGGAGCGGGACGTTTCTCAGGCATCGACCTTCATCCGCTCTTCGACGACCGCAGCGTCGGCGTCTGCATAAAGCTCGTCCACACGACGCACGACCGCGCCGACGTGCACGATCGAAAGAACCGGGAGGCAACCCGGCTCAGCGAGCATTTCCGTGAGTTTCTCGGCATCCAGCTCGCTGGTCGCGATGCCCTTTCCGGCACCGTTCATACTCACGACGTATTCACGCAATCCGCCCGTGCTGAGGATCTGGCGCCGTACAGCGTCAGCTTTTGCGACCGCCCAACGAGGCTCAACACCGGCGCGCACGAATGCAGAGATCAGCGCCAGTTCGCGTGCGTTCTCGACGGTATACTGCCGAGCGACCCCTTGAGTGACCGGGGCAAACTCCGTTCGGAATTCCAGGCGCCCGAGCCAGTTTTCGATATCGCGACGATTCAATCCGCAATGTTCACAAATTTCGCTGATTCGCTTAGTTTTCACGTCAACCTCCGTCGTTGAGTAATGCTCTATCAAGATCGCCATCTTCCGTCAATGAATGATGTTTATTTTGCAAATGACCCGACCCGGCGAATTGCAATCGAGGGCATCCTAAAGAGACACCCTCGAATTCGCCGGCGGACTTCCGATTAATGCAATGCGCCACCGATCTCAGGAGCGGTCATATCGCTTCGCCATGATGAAGAGTGCTGCCGATTACACCGAAAGCGTGGAACCAAATCCCGCCAAATTGCTCGGCAACTCCATCGCTGTCAGCGACACCATCCTCAGCCGGGTCGTGCTCTGGCTGATCGCCGTGATCGATTTCGAAATCGACATCATCCTCGCGATCGTCGCGCGCCGCTTCGGCCTGTGCCTGGGTAAAACCGCATCCGTGGTTTTCGGCCCATCCTAGCGATGGCTCGCCTTCACCATCGCCATAGCCGCCCCCCTCGATTGTCCGGGCGAGCTCTTGGTCGAATTCCTCGGTCCAACCGAGAGCCGGTTCACCTCTCTCCTCGAGAAGCATTCCTTCAACGTCGCCGTAGCCAGACTCTTGCTCCTCGTCGTCCTCCTCGTCGCTGCCGACGAGTTCGAGATAGCCGAGCACTTCGTTTGGCACCGTCACCGTTAACCGAGATCCCTTTAAGCCGTAGTCATTCAAGATGACGGGCTCGACATCGGCATTATTCAACAGAAGGAGGAGGAGCTTGTGCTCAAAGGCTGCATTGTGCAGCTGCTTATCGTGTTTCATGGTTCTGCTCTGTGACTCGAACCGGCTTCTCACGGCCGGGAAGACGAGGCGAATAGCGTCGTCTTCTCGCCAGCGGTCGGCACTGGCACCGGGAGTGTGAGAACCGTCACAGAGAACGGCCCAATCGCTTTTACCCTCGCGGGCTATTGCATGGCGATCGGACTCCCGGCATAAAAGTGCCGTTCGCGCGCCGATAACAAATCGACCGCGTTCGTTTCGCAGGCTGTATCTTTGGCGAGATCAGTTCTGCGCTCTGTGACTGACACGCAAAGCCTTGGCGGGCTCCGTGTCGGGAGGTCTCACGCTCCGCAGAGCACCCTACGCGATCCTTAACAATTTTCAAGCGCAGCCTCACCCAAGGCTAAGCGCTTAACGCGCGCTAATATTGCAGGCTTTTGAAATAGAAGCCGGGTTACGTGAAGCCGCCCAGCCGCGGAGGCCGGGCTAAGTCAAGAAGTTTTTGTTCGGAAGCCGACACCAAGCATTTTAATTTACTTCGCAATAAGCGACACCTTTCCGCTCCATTTTCCAAATGCAGAGTTTGTTTGTGCTGTCTGCGGCTCCGTTCGACAGACGGCGCAACTCAGAATATGGTTCGACCATGCCTGGTCGGTATCAAATTGGCCTCCCAAGGAATCTCATTCGAAGCGGATCACGATGACTTCTGAAGTATGCATAATGAACCGGTTTGCTGCAGTCCTTGCTGCAGATAGCGCTACCACCGTAACTCAATGGAAGGGCGGAAAACGAGAGGAGCGCTATTTCAAGGGTGCAAACAAGATATTTCAATTTTCCGACCATCATCCAGTTGGTTTGATGATATTCGACGGCGCTGAAGTTATGGGCGTGCCGTGGGAAATCGTAATAAAGGAGTTTCGCAAAGAACTAGGCGAAAAAAGCTTCAATCATCTAACTGATTATGCCGAAGAATTTCTTCGATATCTTTCAGAGAACGGTCATTTATTTCCTGACTCAAAGCAACGTGCTTATCTTATTGGAGCTTCTACGCGCGCTGCATTAGACTGCTTGCCCGAACTACCGAATAACAAGCTCGAAGCCGAAGAAGCGCGATTGCTGATTGATGAGGGCATACAAGATCATTTGAAGGACCTCGAAAATAACGATCTTCCATATTTTGTTCCAAGTGAGATCGAGGAAGATGCACTTAGTGGTATGGTCGAAAATGTCGCTTCAGAGCTCGAAAGCTGGCTAGAACGACTTCCATTTCAAGTTGATTGTAACGCGCTCGCGAAAATAGGTATTAAGGTAGCGCTCCGAAATCCAGAACGATACATGGGAAAAACTGGCTTAGTTTTTTCAGGTTTCGGAGACTTAGAGATTTTTCCAACAATGGCAGAATATCATGCCTACGCTGTTGTTGGCGGCCATCTCTTGAGCACGGCCAAGCAGCCTGCAACTATCAGCCATGACGTACAGTCTCACATTGAAGGCTTTGCTCAGTATTCTATGACGGATACCTTTATATCGGGGCTTGGTTTCGAAGTTTACTATCGTCTAGCGACGGCATTAGAAGATGAACACAAAAAACTTGCCGATACTCTTTGCGATAACTTCGGCTTGTCAGCCGATCGTCAGGGCATTGAGCAGGCGCTTAAGGAGACGAGAGAAGGTATCGACCATCGACTCTTCGAGGTCGCACGCACTAACCATGCGCTGCCTCTTCGCAACGTACTCAGCGTTTTGCCCATCGACGAAATGACCGAATTGGCTGAAACGCTGGTTCAACTGGAATCCCTCAAGGAGAAAGTGACCAAACCATCAGAAAGCGTGGGTGGTCCGATTGATGTCGCAGTGATAACGAAGAGCGAGGGATTAGTGTGGATAAAGCGCAAGCACTTCTTTCAGAGCGATTTGAACCCTAGATTCATGCTTAGAAAGAGCGCGCTTTATAAATAGGGAGATGCCGATGAACCAGGTGGCAAAACATCATACGCACGATGCGACAGATGCATCTTCGAACTCAAATCGTGATTCAAAAGACCGGCTCACCGCGCCAAAACCGGCACGGGAGTCATTCAGAGACGAGAACCTCGCTCGGTACAAGAAGTTCGTTGACAACATCAACCGATCGAAAGAGAGCGAGGTCGAGCACGCTCTTGCGGCATCCCTTTAGGGAGGCACGGACGGAGGGTTCAGGCGAAGGAGAAGCAGCGGCAGATCTCCGCTGCTGAAGCGACAAACTCAGGCCTCTAAACACGTCAACTGCCCGCCCACAGCTAAGAAGGCGCCGAGAATCGTTTTTGGTGGCCAACCAACTCGCATGAGTTGGAGAGCCAAATCCATTGCAACTTCCTCGCAGGTGCCGCGATCGGTTGCGATACTGCAACGGGCGCGTTCCGCCGCGTCGATTGGAAACGGCACCTCGAGCTCACCCTTAAAGAGGAACCAACTTCGTCCCGTTAGGAGATGATCGGCCTTATCGCGCATGAAGATTGCAGCCGCTTCCTTCTCGCAGGGCAGCGATGTCATTTCGAGATCGTGAGCGCCCCGGACAAACGAGCGGGCAAGTTCGTGCCTGGACAGGCCGTTCTCGATCATCTTATCGCGGATCACGGCGTGAACCAGTTCATCCGCTGATTTGGGTGTTTTCCTACGCCTCACCATGCCTCACCTGTTCATATGCCGGCTCGTCAGACCGAGCCGGCCATTTCGCGGAATGGCTATTAAGCGTTAGGCCACGTTGCCGAAGTCGCCATAGGTGAGCGCAGTCGGCTGTTTGACCGCAAGTGCAATGCGCTCCTCTGCGAGAATGGCAACCATATTGCGGGTGAAGAAATCCGCATGCTCGGTCGAGACTTCGACGCGCGGCTGCCAGCGATCGTAGATCGTAGCCGCCGTCTGGAAATCGCCGACGAGGAACTTGTCGATCGCCATCGCCTGCGTTGCCACGACAGGAAGGCCGAAGAGGACCGGCGGGACGTTCGCGCCAGGCGCACCGAGGATGTAATTGCCGTCCCCATCCTTGATGAGGCGGATACGCATCCAGTCGGACGGATGCAGGACGATGCCGGTCGCGGGAAACTCGGCAAGCGCGCTCTGCAGAACGGCGAGGCCGATCGTGTCGATCATCGTCGCCGCTGCGATATCCGGAATCGGAGCCGCATAAGCCGTCGCCTGCGTTACCATACCGAGAAGGTTTTGGCCGACGCCGCTTCCGTTGAGAAGCTGTTGCTCTTCCTTCAACTCGAGGCCGTGACGAAGTTCGGTATCGATGATGCCGGCGAGCTGGGGTGCGTCCTCGAGGATCTGGCGCGAAGCCGGCACCCAATGCGCGATGGTCTTCGCCGTTGCCGTCTGCATCTCGAACGCATATCCGCTCTCAGGCTTCAGATTGCCTTCAGCGACGACATCCGCGTTGTTCGTCCGCTCCGTCTGTTTCGGATATTCCGCCGAACCGGTGACAATCTCGATTACCCGCAAGAGATTGCGAACCGTGAGCCGCCGTTTCGGCATCATAACCACGTCATCGCGGAACGGCGCCGGCTGCAGCGAGCCAGAGCTATCCGTTGCAGTCGTGAGAGTCGATTTCACGTCGATGCGTACGCGGCCGGGACGGCTTGTTTCGGTCGCAAATGACTTGACTGCATCCGATTCCGCGAACTGTTCACCCCAGGATTGATCACGAGCGGGCTCTCCCGATCCTCGGCGAGCGAGACGCTGGCCCATATCGAGAAGCTCGGCTTCGACATTGCCGATCTTCTGACCCATCGTCGCCATCTCGGCGAGAAGCTTCTCGTCCCGCTGCTCGAAAGCCTTGACGAGATTGTCGACGCTTGCCGGTTCGGCACTATCGACGGATTTACGCTGCAGAATCTGGTTCATGATCACTCCTTAGCGCTGCGCGCTCTTCTGGACGGCCGCGAGGAGGGCCGAAATGTCGGGTTGAGGGGGTTGCTTCGTAAGAGCTGGATAACCGCCATAGGCGACCCGTTTTGCCGCTTCCTTCGATAGTCCGGAGTTCACCAAGAGGCTTTCGAGATCGCCTTTGCTTCCAAGGCGGATTCGGGCCTTCGGATTCATCGGAACGGTGACGATGCTGACTTCAAAGAGATTGACGCGGCTGATCAGCTTGCCGCGCCCGCTGCGAGCATCGATCGCGCCGCCATCGGGGATCTGATAGCCAATGGAAAGACCGGTCACGTCGCCCTTTTTGACGTGGGCATGCGCTCGTCGCCCTGCCTCTGTATCGAGGTTGAGCTCACCGCTGCAGAAAAGACCGACCCCGTCTTCCGTGAGCTTCACCCAACGCCCGATAGGCTCTTCAGGACGATGAGCCCACAGCATCGCGGGTGCCGTTCCAGATGCTTTGTGTTCTGAGAGGGACGAGGAAAACGCGCCAGGCTGGATGATATCGCCGCCGTAATCCACGTTGCCGAAGATGGCGCCATAGCCTTGGAAGACGCCGCTATCGTCGTCGACGGACGCGAATTTGAGCCGGAGAAAGCCGGTTTCCCGAGAATGTGCAAGATAGTTCATAAGCCACCAAGGAACGACAGAAGACAGCCCATCAAAGGGGCCGTTGAACTTCGCGTCCCGGCATCGCCGCCGGTGGCATGAAGGTTGCCGTCTAATACGCCCAGGCATGGCGCCTGTGACGATCGAGATCGGTCTCATTCATGTACCAGCAGAAACGACGGAAAGCAATCGTCAATGCGCGCGCGCGTGTGGATCAAGCCGGCGCAAAGCCCCTGCCTCGATGTTGTCCGCAAGTCTCCGAAAGGCGTTTGCGGCCTCTTCGGAACCCGAATGCCGAACGATATGCGCGGCCGAAGCGGTCAACAGCCTGTCGAACATCACCTCGAAAGTAACGCCCTGCTCTTCCATCATCTTCAAGGCGCGCCAAACTACCGCGTCGGCGTATTCCTTCATGTCTAATGCCGGCTTGTTGTTGCTGCTCATCTTCCTGCTTCCCTCGCTGTGAAATTTAATGCTTCGTTTTCGGCCGCCAGAAATCGCAATGCCCTGTATTGCAGGGCTTTCAACCTTCTAGATACATGCCACTAGGCCCGAAAATCTCAGTCGTGAGAAAAAAACCCGCGACTGAGAGGGGTGCCGGTTCAGGGGGTTGAAGGGTCTCAGACTTTCGACACCCCCCCGGCCATATCTTTCAGCGCGTTGGCAGACTTCGCCCGAACGTCTGCCACCGAATTTGACCTGCATAATCAGCGCCTTGGCAGACCTTCCATACCTTCCATACCTACAAGTGAGGTCCGTGTGCGCCCGCATGCGCGCACGAGATATGCCGAAACAGGTCTGACACGTCTGACAGGTCTGCCTACCCATTGAATTTGTTGACAAATCCGCAGCCATACGTTGCTCTTGAGCCATCAGAAGGTCTGACACGTCAGCCACCATGATCGTCAGAGCCCCACTCGATCGGTTGCTGCAGGGTCTCCTCGAAGGCTGAGCGAGCCTCATGGAGCGCAGGAAGGTCGTACCCCGTCGCTCTGGTTACGGATGTCCCGCCGCCATCGGCAGGCACCAAGCGCCGGCATGGACGGGCAGCGGGCATCAGCTTCTTCAGCTTTATTCCGAACTGGCTTTCCGTGGAGCGCCTGCTTATGCCGACCCTTTCAGCCGTGGCGATGTAATCGTCGACCAGATCAGAGGTTTTCACGAACTCAGGCCACAGTTCGTGCTTGCGCGTCGGTGTACCGGCTTGCAGTCGCTCGAATAGCCACGCTTCGATTGGGTCGAGCGAATGCACTTTCTGCTCAAAGAGCGCTTCCGTCTTCGGAATGTCTCGCAGATTCACGGCCGACAAATCTACCTGGAGCAACTCATACAGTAGCCGCTCGCGGCCGCCGTTCTCGATCTCGTCCAGCAACTCGCCGAAGTATTCGTGCCGTTGCGCGCAGTGCGGGGCCACCTCGAAGATCGCAAACCGTCGCTCGTCTTTGCCAGCTGGAACCACCCAATCGGAATTGGAGGTCATGAGTAGGCGAAGATGATTGTCGAGCTTGACCGGATCGACGCCCTTCGCCTCGATCATCTGTGAGGTTGAGGTCACGAGACCTTTCAACCGTCCCTCGGCATGCTTGTCGCCCGCCCATACAGCTTCGTCAGCCTGCAGAAAGAGGCAGGTTGCCATGTGTATGTTGAAGTTTCCGACGAGATAGCGGGGATCGTCGGCATAGACGTAGTGACGGCCGAGGAGGGAACCGACCACCTGCCCGACGATCGTCTTGCCGACCCCCATGCCACCACGAAGCACAACGGCCGTCCCTGGCTTGTTGCGCGGTTCCTGCATGATCTGCGCCATCCAAGCGAAGAGCCATCGATAACGGGCTTCATCGCCGTTGCAGACGTTGACGAAGAGGTGATCCTTGAAGATCGCGCACGACCCCTCTTGCGAGGGCTGTACGGCATAGCCTCGCCAGAGATTGTAAAACCCCGCGCGTCCGCCACGCCCGTCGACGCTCGGGACAAATTCCAAGCCGGCATAGATCCGGCGTTCTGGATCTGCGAGCCAGCGTTCAGCATATGTCGCCGGCTTCGCCTTCCCATTACCCTGTTTTACGGTAGTCCAGGCATGGGCGCTGAGAGCCTTGAAGGCACCGACAGTTATCAGCCTTACCGGTTCGTCGGCGCCGCCATCCGAGCGCTCCCAGATGATCATCACGTCTTTGCCTATGACGGCGAGCGCATATTCCTCGTTGATCCGACCGGCATCATAGGCGCCCTCAAAAGCGCCGCCGCTGGCCTCAGGGCTAGAGAAGACAGGGACAAAATTCACGCTGCCCTCCGTTTCGTGGCGGGCGCGACGAACCGCGACGGATCGAAAAGCCCGCGCACCAGTTCCGCGATCTCGCGGCTATGATCGGCGTCTTCGCCGCTGATCTTTCCCGGCGCATCTAGGAGGATGCGAGCCGCGTTGAGCGGGTCGAGAATGACGACACCACCGCAGCCAGCGCCCCACCACGTCAGCGGCGTCCGATAGCAGACGAGCGGTTGGTCGAAGGCGTAAGTCGATGCCGAAAAGACATTGCCAGCGCCCAAGAAAGGCGATCGACCGAGGAGGGTCAAAGCCCGGCAAGGCTGCTCAAGTGGCCATGCGACAAGATCGTTGACCGTTTCGCCGTCTAAGCCATAGGCTTCGACGATTGCCGCGACCGTCTTCGCATCCGGCGAGAATTCGAAGCGGTCCCCCATCGGCTGGATGCGCATGACAGTGAAGCAACCGGCAACCTCAGCAAGGCGGATGGTATTGAGGCCGTGTTCGCGGACGTATTTGATCGATGCGCCAGTCGGATAGGACCGATACAACCGCGCGCGAGCTCGAAACAATTCGATGGGATGGCTCATACCGACGCCTCCCGATAGGCGAAGGCACCGACTGCGTAGAGCCGACCTTTGTAGGCTACGACGGTGGCAAGTCGTCCGCTTTTCTCGGTTGACGGAATGCTTGCGAGCCAAGGCATTTCCGGGCTATTAATGTTGCCAGAGATGGCGCGACATGCAGTCTCGAATTCGCCGCCGGCAAGGGCCTCGACCCCCTTGCCGGCGGTTTCGTTTTGAGGCCCTGTTTGACCATCCTCAGCGGTTGGAAAACCGTCTGTAAGTGTTTGATTTCGCAAGGTCGTTTTTCTCCGCGTTTGGAGAAAAAGCGCAATGTTTTCAATGTGAAGCGGAGGACTCTGACTCCGTTAGTCCTGGTTCGAATCCAGGTTCCCCAGCCACTTCATTTCAGCAACTAAATCAACGCTTTATGTGCTTCTGACAGAGTCCGATTTGCCGGTTTCATGTCGCATCCATGTTGCAGCGACTTCCCTTGATTTGCAGGGGTTTCCCGGTAGTGTCGGCTATTCCACGCGACATGGGATGCGACATAGAGGGGGCGGCGGCATGAGATTCGAGGGTTTCAGTGTTCGGAATTATCGGAACATTATCGACTCGGGCTGGATCGACGCCAACAAAGTAACGGCGTTTGTCGGTCAGAATGAAGCCGGTAAGAGCAACCTTTTTGAAGCGCTCTATTGCCTAAACCCCATCATTCCCGGCGCTCTTTATAGGGCCGACGAGGACTGGCCGGTCGATGATTGGGAGAACCGAAACAACGCGAAAGGCTCAATGGTCTGTAAAGCCCAATTCGCGTTGGAGTCAGCCGAGGAGATTGAAAGCCTCTACGCGAGCGCAGCGGCGGCAAATGATGGCGAAGAAAACCACCAGGAAATCGCCTTGCCGGAGAGCGCGACGATTGTTCTGTACAGGAGCTACGGACACCAGACTGGCTTCAAAGTCCACGATTTTCCCGCCGGTGCTCTCGACGAGGAAAAAGCGACTGAATGGGCAAAGGCGAACGTCCCCAAATTCGTTTATATTCATGACTACGAGATGTCTGGAGCTCAGGTCGAACTAGACGAGCTTCAACAAAGGCTGCGGAAGGCGGGGAACCGCCATGACCTAAGCAATGAGGACCAGACCATCCTCATCATCCTTGATCTCGCAAACATTGATCTCGACGATTTTCTTCAAAAGGGGCAGAGCAGTGAGGGAAGAACAAATCGTTCGTATGACAAACGATCAGCCTCGCGATATCTAACCAAGCAGTTCGGCGATCTATGGCAACAAAAGGACGTTAGTTTCGAGATCGAGATTGATGGCCCGACCTTGAATATATTTGCAGAAGATTCAGCGATCGGAATGCCCGTTCGCCTGCATCGTCGATCGACTGGGTTCCGATGGTATGTCTCCTTCGCATGGAAGTTTACCCATGCCACGAAGGGCGAGTACGCAAACTGCGTATTACTGCTTGAAGAGCCGGGAATCCACTTGCACTTTTCGGGTCAGCGCGACCTTCTAAAGGTTTTCGAACGTCTCTCTGAAAACAACACGATCATGTACACTACGCACCTCGCGTCTATGGTCGATCTTGCAAACCCCGAACGGGTGAGAATCGTCGAGAGCCGCGACCATCACCTCGCGATAACGAAGGGCGTCGTCAGCGCACAACGCGGCCCGATGGCGGTGATAGAGCAGAGTCTTGGTATTACCGGGGATCAGAGCGGACTTCTGAGCAACCGACAGGTTCTGATCGTAGAAGGAGGCGATGACGCCGTCGTTCTACACAAGCTTTCCGGCCTGCTCAAATCGGACGGAAAGGAAGGCTTGTCGGAAGGAATATACCTTTGGCCGGCGCACGGCGCGGCGAAAACACCTATGTATGCAGGTTTCGCGATCGGACAAGGATGGGATGCCGGAGTTCTTCTCGATACGGATGATGCGGGTAATGCGGCTAAGAAGAAGATCGATGAACTGTATCTGTCGAAGCTTGCGGAAACTACCGAAAATCGGTTTAGAACATTGCTTTTAGGGAAATCTACAGGGAGCAAGAAAGTAGATTACGCCATCGAAGACCTTTTTGGTGATGACTTTTATCGAGAATGTGTGAACGCTACCTTCGGGGTTGCAATTAAGGCCGAAGATCTCCCGCAGGATGGATCGTCCATGATCACTAAGCGGGTTGAGGCTGTCCTCGTGGAACGCCACGGACACAGGGAACTCGATAAGCGTAGGGTAATGGGAGAAATGCTGCGCCGGTTCGATACATGGAAAAAGTCGTCTGATTTGCCGAAGGGGACAGCCGTAGCTGCGACCAAACTGTTCAATGCGGTCAATTCCGCATTCTCGCCATCAGGCAAAACGGACATTCCTGCCGAACGTGTTGAGACGAAGCCTCGATCAACAGCCTAGCGGGTGCGGCAGCTTACGAAATGTGACGAAGTTCAACCGCTCACATCACGAGCGCGGTATGCTTCAAGATCAGCCGGCTTCACCGGCTCCCACGATCTTCGTATCTGCCGAATCTTCCAATGCTTCGTAGAGCATCTCGCGAATGTGACTTTTGATCTCCGCCGTCTCTGTCATCATCGCCACCACAGGGGCCGCGATCGCTTCCGTGTTTTTTGATAAATAACATCAGCACCATGGATTGCCGCTGTTCGGCCAAGGCTGGGCAAGGCCCTCGTCTATGAGGGTCTGGCCCGCATCCCTGCCATTGGATAGCTGGATAGATACGAGAGCACGGCCATAGCGGGCTTCTCCGCTCTGCGACATGGAATAGCCACCAGTCGTCATCTGGCGTAGCCGATCGCGAGCGGCATTTGCGCTGGTTCGGCATTACATTAGGCCACGTGGACAAAGGTTGACGTATTTCCGTTTGGTTGATTCAAGGCTGCCATTTGGAGGCAGTTTTGGGCGAACGCATTGGGATATCCGACGACAACTGGGCGATCATCGAGCCCCTCCTGCCTGCGGAGCGCGGGCGTGGATGCAGGCCCTCGCATGACAACCGCCGTTTCTTCGAAGGCATGATGTGGATCGCTCGAACCGGGTCGCAATGGCGGC
>NZ_JBDJAC010000010.1:0-161842 GCF_039652615.1 Fulvimarina fulva | reverse complement strand
GGACTGTGTGAAGGAGGCCGAGTTGACGTCGACGGTGCCGCCGGTGGTGCCGCCGGACTGGTTGAAGGCGCCGGTGACGCCGAGGGCCGCGTTGCCGTTCACCGTGCCGCCGGACTGGCCGAGGGAGGCGATGGTGTCGTTGCCATTGATCGTCAGCGTACCGGCCGAGACGGTTATCGCGGCCCCCGTCGCAAAGGCACCGCCATCGGTCTGTAGCTGGCCGCCGGCAACGCTGATGCTCGTCGAAGCGATGGAACCAGCACCGGTCAGGTCCAGCGTTCCAGCGTTGACGGTCGTCGCGCCAGTATAGGTGTTGGCGCCCGAGACGGTGAAGGTACCCGTGCCCTCCTTGGTGAGACCGCCTGTCCCGGAGGCGACGCCTGCGAAGGTGGTGGAAGCGTTACTGCCGCCGGTCGTCAGCGTGTTCGCGCCGAGGGTGACGGTGGAGCCGGTCGCGCCTGCGAGCGAGCCGATCGTCTCGCTTCCTGTGAGCGTCAGGTTGGAGGTGCCGTTAAGCGCAACAGCCGCCGTATCGGCGATGGATGCGCCGTCGACCTGGATCACGCCGGCATTGTTGGCTGTGACCGTGGCCGATGCCACCGAACCCGTGATGTCGAGCGTTCCTGCATTAACCGTGGTCGTGCCGGTATAGGTGTTGGCGCCGTTGAGCGTCCAGGTGCCAGCGCCGTCCTTTGTCAGCCCGCCTGTGTTACCTGCGTTTCCGATAACGCCGTTGACCTGGCCGTTTCCTGCGCCGCCAAGGATCAGGTTATTCGTTCCGTTCGCGATGGAGCCGCCGATCGTCAGTGTGCCGGCATCAGAGTTGATGCGCGCCACCGGGGTGGCGGGAGCCGTCGCCGTGCGAGCGAGCGTGATGTCTCCGTTGTATTGATTGTTCCCGGATATGTTTCGAAGCGCGGGTGCACTGGCGTCGCTGGTTCCGTTGAAAGTCAGCGCCTCGCCGTTGATCGCGATATCCCCCTGGAGGCCGAGAGTTGCCCCGTTCGCAACGGTCGTGCCTGTGCCTGTGCCGCCGAGTGCGCCCGCGCTGGCAGCGATTAGTGTGCCGTTGGCAACCTCGGTCGCGCCCGTATAGGTGTTCGCCCCGTCGAAGATCTGCACTGCACCACCATTTGTGATGAAGACGCGACCGGACCCGCTGATTTCACCGGAATAGGTGGAGGTCTGCGCAAAACCGGCACCGGGGCCCGTGATGGAGAGGGTATTGTCGGCCAGCTGCGTCTGCGAACCCGCAACGCCGTTCAGGGCACCAATTCCTTGCGTATAGGTCCCCGCGGTATCGGTGAGCGACAACCGCGATGTCCCGTTCAGGTTGACGATCGGGGCGTTCGGAAACGCACCGCCGTCGACCTGGATGACGCCGGCATTGTTGGCGGTGACGATCTTCGATGCAACCGAGCCCGATCCCGAAATATCGAGCGTACCGCCATTGACGGTAGTCGTGCCGGTATAGGTGTTGGCGGCGGACAGAACGAGAGTGCCATCGCCTGATTTCGTGAGGCTTCCGCTGTTCGTGCCGTTGCCAGTATCATCTGCGATGACGTTGGCGACGGTTTGCGTCTGTCCGGCTGCTTGTGTGAAGGTCACGCCGGAGTTTTGGAGATAAAGACCGGCTCCGTCAGCCGTGCCGTTCTGGCCGCCGTTCGAGCCGTTGCCAGCTGTCACCGAACCCCCGGTGATCGCACCGGCGCCGTTAATGGTCAGCGCCCCTCCATTCATGACGAAGACAGCACCGCCAAAACCAGCGCCGCCGCCGCCGCCGCGAGAGCCGCCTGCGCCTGCGCCGGCACCGAATCCGCCGGTTCCTTGCTGCCCTGAGCTGCGATCGCCGCCGCCGCCTGCTCCGAAGCCGCCGTTGCCGGCTACCCCGCTACTGTAACCGCCGCCGCCGCCGCCGCCGCCATATCCGCCGTTTCCGCCGGTGCCGTTATCCGAAGGGCCACCGCCGCCGCCGCCGAAACCGCCGGTACCACCGGCTGCGTTGGTGCCGCCCGAACCGCCGCCGCCACCACCGCCGCCGCTGAAATCGCCTCCGTTACCGGCTGCCGCACTCGTCGTGCCACCTGTTCCGCCGTTTGGTCCGCCGCCGGCGCCCCCAGTCGAGCCGGAACCATTCGCGCCGTCTGCGAAAGCGCCGCCGCCGCCACCGCCTGCCGACAGGCTCGACGTTGGCGGATTTCCGCCATTCCCGCCGAGGCCGCCGCCGCCGCCGCCGCCGCTATCGTTTGAGACCGCTCCGATGGCGCCGCCTGTCCCGCCTCGAGCCGCATTGTTGGAAAACGAGACATTTTCGATCGAGGCGGTTGCGCCGTCCCTTACGAAGAGCGCTCCGCCCGCGCCGAGACCACCGCCACCGCCACCTGTATCAGCATTATCCGCTGCGCCGCCGGTTCCACCTATTGCATTGCCGTCGACGAGCGATCCGTTCTGCACGTTGAGGGTGCCGGCATTCGCAAAGAAGATGCGTGTCGCGTTGTTGCCCGAGATGCTGTTGCCGCCAAGGTCGACGGTGAGGTTGTCGGCAGCATCGTCGCCGATGACAGGTAAAAAGCCCGATAGGGTGATATTCTGGGTGACGGTTATCGTATCCGCCTCGCCGTTCGCATTGGCGGTTTGGATCGCGTTCGCAAGTTCCGTTTCATTCGTGACGGTGAATGTCGCGGCGACAGCCGGCTGGGCCGCCATGGCGGCGGAAAAGCCGACAGCGGCTACGAACGCCAGCACGACCGGGCGACCGAAGCGGGGACCGCTCACGGAGCGCTGGCGGATGCCGGTCTGAAATGTCGAGCGGGAGACGGTGAAGGCTTTCGTGAGTCCGGCCTTAGACGCACGGTTCGCAACGACCCGCGTGACGCTTGACATAACTGACTGATTCATAATCGTCCCCTGAACGCCGATCCTGTCGGCGCCGCTTTTCAAAATCCGACCCTGCGAAACCCCCGCATCGCAGTGCTTTCCGCGTAAGGTGTAAGCGATCCAACGCAATTGGGCCTATGGCGCGCAAGCAACACAATTGACCTTTCGTTAAGCTGAATTTCGGATTCAGCTTCCGGGGTTGGAACCACAATCTGCATTAGACAGTGGCTCTAACGCCTCTTCGAACGCAATTTCAGCCAAATTCGACTTGGATCTGGACGTGAGCAGCCTCAGGAGCAGGCCTCGAGGCTCGCTCCTTTCGAGGGCCGAATGGTCATTGGACCGTCGGCCGAAAACCTCGATGATGGTTAACCTCGATTGTCACTTGAGCGTGCTCATTGCGATCAAATGATTCGCGGTCCTTAATGCCTCGAAGCCAGCGCGATTCGGGCAAGTCGATACAGTGTGCCGCGATCCTGCGGGTGGTCAGAAGCGCGACCGGTTTGGACGGCGCATGCCCGATTCCAGGGTTCTCGGAACCGCTTCGAAGAGCACTGATCCGATAGGGCAGGCCGGGTTTGCGCGGCGATCAGGAGCATGGGCGATCAGCCCGTCAAAGTTGTCAGCGCGGCGCCGTGTGCCAATTCCAGGCGCTCTGAACGATCGCGTCCAAGTCGTATTTCGGTGCCCAGTCGAGCACGTCGCGCGCCTTCCGGTTGTCGGCCACAAGAACGGGAGCGTCACCTTCCCGGCGCGGGCCGGTCCGAAGAGGAAAGGGACGTCCGCAGACGCGCTCTACCGCCTTCACCAGTTCGAAGACGGTCGTTCCGTGTCCGGTGCCGAGATTGAGGGTGACGGCGTCTCCGCCGTTCAACAGATAGCTGACCGCTCGTGAATGCGCCCGGGCGAGATCGGCCACATGGACGTAATCGCGAACAGCGCTGCCATCGCGAGTGTCGTAATCGGTGCCATTGCACACGAACTGATCGCGGCGCCCGAGAGCGACATCGATTGCGATCGGCACGACATGGGTTTCCGGATCATGCCGCTCGCCGATCCGCCCCTCGAAATCGGCGCCGGCTGCATTGAAATAGCGAAGAATGACCGGCTTCAAATCCCGATAGGCGGCGCAATCGCGAAGGATGGTCTCGACAAGTAATTTCGAGTGGCCATAGGGGTTGATCGGAGCCTGCGGGTGATCTTCCGACAGTGGAACGGTTTTCGGCAATCCGTAGGTGGCACAGGTCGAGGAAAATACGATCTTGTCGATCCCGTTTCGCTCTGCCGCAGTCAGCAGGGAGATCGTGCCGGAGACGTTGTTGCTGTAGAATGAGAGGGGGTCTTTGACGGACTGGCCAACCTCGATCAGGCCGGCGAAATGCACGATTGCTTCGGGGTGGTATTTGGCCATGACGTCGCTCAGGCGATCGGTGTCGGCGAGCTCTCCCGTCTCCAGGGGTCCCCATTGCACGAACTCCGCATGGCCGTTCGACAAGTTGTCGTAGGTCACGGGGAGACAGCCCTGCTCCGAGAGGTCGAGGCACGTATGAGACCCGATATATCCGGCGCCACCAACCACCAGAATGGCAACCGTCATTGTCATATCACCCTGTTGAGTCTTGTCGACTCCGCCTGTAGCCGTTGTGGACGGCCAAGTCACTGACAGCTTACACATCATATCAAGCGCGAAGGTCCGCTTTTTCGACTGAGGCGACCTGTGCGCCAAGGCACGCTTTATGCCGACGCTCCCATCGGAGCGCCACAAAATCTGCTGGTCCAACGCAAAGGTTTGAAGCGAAACGCCGACGCTGACTTATCGCATTTGGCTCTCGCTCAGGATGGGGCTCGCAAGCCCATCCTGAGCGCTTCATCCGCAAAGAGCGTCGCTTGGTTCTTTGGCTCTAAGCGGCCTCCTCCTGACAAACGGCGGTCGCCTCAGTATCGACAGGCTCCCAGCCGAGGTCGCCGGTATAGCGCCAGGCGAGCCGACCGGTCTCATCGATGGCGAAGAGGTGGAGCCAGCGATTGTCGAACAGCTTGCGCACACCCTCATGACGCGAAAGGATGTCACTCATCGCTTCGCGCGGCGCTTCGATGCAGACCGTCAGGCGCAATGGATCGTGAATATACCGCTCGCCGTCGTGGATCGACTGCCAGGGCAACCCAGCCCGCATGAGCCCGCCATTGCCTTCGAAGACGCCGATGCCGCCCACGACATTGTGCAGAAGCTTGTTGCCTGCGCCGAACTGGCGAGGTGCAACCGTCGAACCGTAGTATTGCAGGCTGATCCAGCTCGCGACGACAACCGGCGCGGTCATGATCAGTTCGAGCACGCCAAAGCCGCGCTCACTATCCTGGCGCCAGTCGTAGTCGTGCAGGAATGTGCGACCTTCTAGGCTGCGCCCGGCCGTGCGCGTCCGTGGTGCGGCGATGAAGGCCTTGCAGCCAGAGAGGCCCCATTCCGGGCGTACCTCCGCCCAGTTGCGGGTCCGCATGTGGATGTCACTCTCGTCCTCGGCCCCCGGCAGCCGGAGAGCACGCTCGCCGCGCGAGATCTTTCCGGCGGCCTGAAGCCACTGGCGAACGGCCTTCAGGTCCGCGCGATGGCCTTCGGCCTTCACGTCGCCCTCATAGAGCGCGACCGTATCGCCGGTCGTATCGTGAAGGGCGCCGACGAACAGCGTATCCGCCGGCACGACGATCCCGCGCTCTGCGAGCCCTTTGCGCACCTCGGCCTCGTTCAGAAGGCCTGCCAGAAGCCGGGCGTTCACATCTCCAGAATAGCCGCCGCAGGCCCCGCAATGGAGACCGCTCGCATGGGGATTGTTGACGACGCGCGCACCGTGGCCGACGAGGAGAACGATCCGCGCGAACCCGGTCGTCAGCGACATGGCCCGCAGGATGGTTTCGGCCGCCGTGATGCGGCTTTCCGGATCCAGCTCGGGGGTGAAGCGCGGCGCCGGATCGGCCGGCACGGGCGCGTGGGCGAGCCCCAACCCGTCGCGCACCAGCTTGCCGACATAAACCGGCCCCATCGCCTCCACGAAGGCGAAAGACGAAACGGCGGCCAGCTTGAACCGGCCCCAAGCCCGCTTCGCCCGCGCCTTGTAGCGCGCGGCGAGATCATCGTTCCTGCTCTCCGGCCCGCCGGACGACGAGCCCACCGCCGGATTGAGCAGAACGGGAAGGTGCCGCTCCTCGATATCGGAGGCGAACCGGCGATGGGCGGTGGACAGGCCGAAGAAGCCCGCAAAGCCAAGCGTCTGGATCGACGGATCGATGGTCTCGAGTGCGCGCCGGAAGACCTCCGAGCGCACATCGATGCAAAAGGCGGCCTGCATCGCAGGACGTCCCTCGAAGGTGATGGGCGCGACCTTCGTCAAACTGCCCGCCAGCTCGCGTTGGGCTGCCCGTTCCGCCGCTTCCTGTACGATCTCGTCGACAACCTCATCGGCTGTCGGTCGCACCGGCGTCGCGTGCCGGCGGCGCACCGCAGCCCATTCGCCACCGATCTTTGCCTCGTACTGAACCAGCAGCGCTTCTTCCCACAGGAGGCGCATCGCCAGCATATCGGTCAGCGTTGCGTCGGTCGCACCCGCAAGGTCCGCGCGCCAGAGCTCGTAGCGGGCATATTGAGCCCAGCCGCCGAGGGAGATCAGCAGCTGATGGAAGTAGCTGTCGAGGCCGGCTTCGGTGAGGCCGAGACGCGTGGCGACACGGGCGATCGCCTCTTCAGGCCTTTGCGGCGCGTTCGCGACGAAGTCCGAGAACTCGCCAAGCCCCATGATTTCGGGCGTCAGGTCATAGATGGTATGGGCACACCAGGCGGACCATGCCGATCTGCCGCGCGGGGCTGCCCACAGGGCCTGGCCCTTGTCGAAGTATCCGCTCGCCCAGATGCCGAACCGGTTCGCGATGATGCCGGGCCAGTCTATTCCGCTCGCGCCGGCCGCGAGGTCGGCAATGGTCGGCAGAGCAGAGACCCGTGGATGTTCGCGTGCGAGCGCATCCTTCAGGGACGCTAGATCGGCCGGCTTCTCCTCATGAGACGAGGCTTCGAGCGCCCCTGCGAGATCGATGTCCAGAATCTCTCCGGCTGCCATCTTGTCGCGATACCAGGATCTGGGCATCGTGACCGGAATGTCGCCCAGGCGGCCGAGGCGTGCTCCTGTTTCCGCCAGGGTCTCGTTCGTCTGGCCGAGAAACGGATTGACCGCGACGGACGAAGCCAGTGGCCAGAGCGGCGGAATTTGCCGCGCGGACTTCTTCGCGGCCTCCGTGATGACACCGTGCGCGATCTCCACGGCTGGGCCTTTATCTAAATCCTGCGGCGTTTCGGTCGTCGTCGCGGGCCGCCGGCGGATCGACCAGTTCTTCATGAGCCGGTCGACGACGGCATTGGCATAAAGGCCGTTGGTCAGATGCACGCGAAGGCCGGCTGCCGCCGGATGGTTTGACCAGAGGGGAAACAGGGCCTGCGCGTAGGCAACGAGGCCGAAGCTCAGAACGGCAAGGACGATCAGGGCCCATTCCAGCGGGCCGGGTTCCGGTGTCCGTGGCAGCATGCCGGTCGTCAGCCATTCGGTGCCGGATTGCAGCAGGAAATAGCTGACGGATGCGCCGATGGCATAGAGCGCGGTCCGCCAGGTCAATTCGCGCGGCGCTGCGTCCGCCAGTCCCTGAGCGATGAGATAGGCGACGCCGAAGATGAGAATGGCTCCGAGGGCGATCGCCTGCGGCGACTTCGTCTCGAACCCGATGGCGAAGCCGATCACCGCGTAGATCGCAAGGGCCAGCGCGAAGGCCCGCAGCACGGCCCGTCCGTTCGGGATCGCGATGGGACCGGGCCTGCGAAGCGAAGCCACCAGATCGACGGCGGTCCCCGATATCAGGAAGGCATGGGCCTTGTAGAGCGAGTGCGCCACGACATGCAAAAGCGCGAGCGAGAAGAGGCCCAGCCCGCACTGCATCGTCATGAAGCCCATCTGTGCGATCGTGGACCAGGCCAGCGAGTTCTTGACGCCCGACTGGGAGAGCATGGAAAGGCAGCCGAAAAGGGCCGTGAAGCCGCCGACGATGACGAGCACGGCAAGGACGCCCGGCGCAAGGAGCATCACATCGGCAAACCGGATCAGCAGGAAGCCGCCGCCGTTGATGACGCCGGCATGAAGCAGCGCCGAAACCGGCGTCGGCGTTTCCATGACCTCCGTCAGCCAGCCATGGGAGGGGAACTGGGCCGATTTCAGAAGGGCAGCGATGGCGAGAAGTCCCGCCGCCCAGGTCACGCCGGCCGGGGCGATGCCGTCGCTCGCGGCGGACAGGATCGCTCCGATATCCAGCGTGCCGTAGCCGACAAGAAGCGTGATGGCAGATCCGAGGAGTGCCGCATCGCCGATGCGCGCGATGATATACTTCTTGCGTGCGGCGCGCTGGGCCTGAACGCGCGTCCCGTAAAACACGAGGAGCCGGTGCAGGCAGAAGCTGCTGGCGATCCAGGAGACGACGAAGCAGGCGAGATTGCCTGACTGCACGAGGAGCAGAACCGTGGCAAGCGTCGTCGCCATCCAGCCCAGAAACGCCCCCTGCCGATCCTCGCCGTCGAGATAGGAGCCCGAATAGCGGATCACGATCCAGCCGACGAAGGACACCAGCGTCATCATAGTCGTGCTGACCACGTCGAGCCGGACCGAAAAGCCGATCGACCCAAAGCCGATCACCGGCCCGGTGCCGGCACCTTCGACGATCAGCAAAATAACGGAACCGATCGAGGCGACAAAGGCCAGAATTGCGGCTGCCTCGCTGATCTTCGCGACAAGCGGGGGGCGGCGGCCCGGCCTGATAAACGCGAACACCGCCGCTGCCAGGAGAACGGCGGGGGCAAGCAACAAAACGAAACTCTGCATCATGGTCGGCTCTCTGCTCGTTTGCGTCGACGATATGGACGGCGACATAGAGCGAGCGGTAATTTAAGAAAAATACATTGTTGTTGCGATATCATTCTGTTTTATAGAACGTTATGAACGAGCTGAACTTCCACCACCTTCGCTATTTTCAAACCGTGGCGCATGAAGGCAATCTAACCCGCGCGGCCGAACGCCTGAACGTATCCCAGTCGGCGGTCTCGACGCAGATCCGGCATCTTGAGGAGCGCCTGGGCCAGAAGCTGTTCGAACGGCAGGGTCGCGGTCTTGTCCTCACCGAGGCCGGGCATATCGCGCTGGACCATGCCGATGCGATCTTCGCTGTGGGCGATGAGCTCGTGAATACGCTTGCCGAGCGGTCTGCCGGTCAGCGCCGGGTCCTCAGGGTCGGGTCGCAAGCCACCCTCTCGCGAAATTTCCAGATTGGATATCTGCAGCCACTGCTTGGCCGTGACGATGTCGAGGTGGTCATCCGCTCGGGCGCTCTTGGCGATCTCCTGCAGAACCTTGAGGCCCACCGGCTCGACGTGGTTCTCGCCAATATCTCGCCGCCGCGTGATGCGGCGACGCCCTGGATTTCCCATGCGATCGCCGAACAGCCGGTGAGCCTGGTCGGTGTTCCCGAACGGGTCGGCAAGGGGGCGACATTCGAGGATCTCTTGTCGCGCGAGCCGCTTGTGTTGCCGACGATCGACAGCAGCATCCGGGTCGGGGTCGATGCCCTGTTCGACCGGCTGCGTATCCGTCCACGGATTGCGGCGGAGGTGGACGACATGGCGATGATCCGGCTGCTCGCGCGCGAGGGGACGGGGCTCGCGATCGTACCGCCCATTGTCGTGAAGGACGAGCTGGAGCGCGGCGAACTGCTGGAGGTCGAGCGGTTTCCGCAGCTGACCGAAACCTTCTACGCCATCACGCCGACACGCCGCTTTCCCAATCCGTTGTTAGGCGAGGTGATGGCGGATGAACGCCATCAGGCCAAGACACCAGCCCCTGCTGAATAACGCTGTCCGCCTAAGCCAGGCGAAAGCGGTTTCCATCGATGGACCTTGGGAGAATGGCGCACCCGACAGGATTCGAACCTGTGACCTCTGCCTTCGGAGGGCAGCGCTCTATCCAGCTGAGCTACGGGTGCACGAGAGCGCAAAGCGCTCTGACGTGACGCATAACGGATCGTTCGGTTCGCGGCAAGACGAGAATTATGCGCAGTTCTCCTTCGGCAGCGGTCACAGGTTCAAATCCTGCCCGGCGCGCGCGATTGCTTGAGTCGCAGGCGCAGGAAATCCGAGTGAGCGAAGCTTGATGTGGCGGCAGCGTGCCGGCTTCAGTCGCTTACCGGATAAAACAGCCGACTCTCACATCTCCAACAACCGCGCTTGCTGAGCATCATACGTGTAGCAATGAAGCTTGCCTGCCTGCAGCTTTTCAATGGTTTCACGAATGACCGGTAGGGGCACGATGAACCATTCGCGCGGTTTGATCGGGTTACCGAAACGATCATGGATCGTCAGGTCGAGCCGGCCCGGCGCGAAGAAGCGGTGGAGCAGGTTTTCCAGCGCCACGCGGTTGATGTCGATCAGCTTGAATGTCGATGCAATCTCGACCGGCGCCATCAAGAAGGTTGGGTCGAGCTCGGCGTTCGTAATGCGCTTTTCGACGGAACCGCCGGTGACGCCGATCTTGTGAAGAACCGAACGCATTTCGGCGATCTTCGAGTCGTTCGACAGGCTGCGGAGAACGTAGATCGTGCCGGTTTCGCTCCCTTCGACTTGTTCTTCCCTTTCAAAGAGCGGACCTGCCTCGGGCTCCGTTATACGTCGGCCTGTCGGGTCCTGGGTGAGGGCCTTCTGCAGCGATCGGGCGAGGAGATTGTTTTCGGTGCCGTTGTCGTAGATGACACGAAGGCGGCAATCGCGATTGCCGGAGTCGTTGAGGAATTCCGCGCCTGCTTCGGCGACATAGGTTATCAACCCTTCGACAATGAAAAAGCGGCCCTGCTCGATTTCCGACTTACGCTCGAATTTTCGCGTCTGCCGCGCACCGCTTTCGAGATCCGCCTTCATCGACCGGAACAGCGGCGCGAATGTCTCGAAGTCGGCGCAGGGCTGGCGTGTCGCGATCTCATCGGCAGCTTTCCGCTCGGACGCTGAACGAACATGCTTCAGTTCAGTCAGGCCTGCAGTGGCTTCGTCCTGGAGGCCGAGCGATGCAAGAATGGCCTCGTCGTCTTCTGGCTCGGCCTCTTCGGCTGTGACAGACGTCTCGTCGGCGAGCAGTCCTTGATGATCGAGGTCCCGCAGCAACGCAACGCAATCGGACTGCGCTCTCAACCGATCTAGACGGACGGCGTAGAGCCTTTCGAAGATGTCGCGATCCGCACCGTGCTGCGGGACGCGCCCGTGTTCTTCGACAAACTTCTGGATATCCTCAAAGCCGGCGATGATCCTTGCATCGCGCGGGGATGTTGCCGGCTTCTGCTTCTGGACCGGCTCGACCCCGAGCTCGCTCAGGATATCGAGATCGCTTTGGTCAGCCATTCGCTGCGGCCTTCATCTGTAGAAAGGCGATGCCCTCGGCCATCTTGCGCTCCCAAGCATCTGGCGAAGTCAGCGAGGGCAAGCGTCCGTGCTCCTTTTTGAACTGGATCGCGCGGGTGGCGAGCATGCGGGCCTCTTCGTGCGTGAGCTTGATCCGCTTCTTCGCAATGATCTCTGCGATTTCTCGCAACGTCTGCTCGTTCATCGACTTCGAGAGGATCGCCCGTGCGGTCTGGAACGGGTTGATCCGATCGATAAGATCGATCTGTAGATCTTTCACCTCCAGAACGAATTTGCGAACGCCATCGATGAATGCCGTGTTCGAGGTCGCGTCTTCGTTGCCAGCCTCGTGCGCTTTCGTCTGCTGTTTGGCCTGCTGCGTGATCGCAAGCGCCGCGACCGCATGCTGGCGCACCGCTTCGCGATCCTCGTCGTCGAGTTCCGGGAACTTGTCGGCGACAATCCGTCCCATGCGAAGCTGGGTCAGGTCTTCGGCCGGTGTCTCCTCGTCGAATACGCCGCGCTCGACGGTTGTCCTGTCCTGGACGAAGGCTGCCAGCACCTCGTTGATGTCCTGTTCGCAGATGCGTCTGGCTTCCTGGCTTTTCGGTTCGACGAGGCCACCGATCTCCAGATGGAACTGTCCCGTCCTGTCGTTGAAGCCGACATTCGTGCCGCCCGCTTCATAGCCGCCTTCACCATAGTCGAAGTCCGGCTTTGCGCCCGCGCTCTTCGGCGAGAAGGTGAATTTCGGAGCGAGCACCTGTTCCATCAGAAGGCTTGCGGCGATTGCCTTCAGCGTGTCGTTGACGGCCTCGTTGACCGCTTCGTCTGAGGCGTCGGGTTCGGCGATGAGGTTCGTGAAACGCGTCGAGGTCTTGCCCGGTGCATCGCGTGTCGCGCGGCCGATGATCTGGACGATCTCCGTAAGCGACGAGCGATAGCCGACGGTCAGCGCGTGCTCGCACCAAATCCAGTCGAAGCCCTCCTTGGCCATGCCGAGCGCGATGATGATGTCGACATGGTCGCGGTCGTTCGCATGGGCCGGGTCCTTCAAGGCGCCGATCACCCGGTCGCGGCGTGCGCCGTCGTCGTCGACAAGATCAGCGACTTTCAAGACGCGGCCGTCCTCGCGGGTGATCAGCTGGAAGCCGGTCGCAGGATCATTGCCAGTCCAGGTTCCAAGGGCGTGCATGATGTCCTCGGCCTCCTTGATCTTGTCGCCGAGGCTCTCGCGCGCATTCACGTTCGGTATATGGACAATCGTTTTCTTCGCCGGATCCAGCACCCCACTGATCGCATCCATGTAGCGGCCCGAATAGAAGAAGTAGCCGATGTCGAGGCTCTTCAGATAGTCGTAGCCGTTCAGCTGCTCGTAATAGGTGTAGACGACGGTCTCAAAGCGCGCCTCATCCTCGGGTGTCAGCACCGCCTCGGCATCACCGCGAAAATAGGAACCCGTCATCGCGACGATATGCACCCGATCGCGCTCGAGAAAGCCGCGCAGATGGGTGCCGAGCTTGTTGTCCGGATTGGCGCTCACATGGTGGAACTCGTCGACGGCGATGAGCCGGTCGTCGAAGGCCTCCACCCCCAGTTCGTCGACTGCAAAACGGAAAGTCGCATGGGTGCAGACGAGCGTCTTGTCGCCGGTCTCCAGGAAAGCCTTCACCGAGGCGACCTTGCCCTTGGCTGCGTGGCTGTCGTCCGCGCCCGGCGCATTGCAAAGGTTCCAGCGCGGCTCGATCCGCCAGTCCGCCCAGAAGCCGTGAGCCGAGAGCGGCGTGTCGCGGAAAGAAGCACCGATCGAGCGCTCCGGCACCACGATGATCGCCTGTCTCAGCCCCTGGTTCTCCAGCTTGTCGAGCGCGATGAACATCAGCGCGCGCGATTTGCCCGAGGCCGGTGGCGACTTGATGAGCAGATATTGCTCGCCTCGCTTGGCATAGGCCCGCGCCTGCATGGCCCGCATGCCAAGTTCATCGGAGGATTTGGAGGCGCCGGTGGCGGCGTATTGGACGGAGACTGAGGGAGCAGAGGCAATATTAGTCATCTTCAATCACACCATGATGCGCGAAGACCGACAGCGTTCCTGCAACTCCTTCAAATACGGGCTTAAAGCGTTTTAGTAAATGATGAATTGCATTCTCGATCTCTTCGATACTCTGCACCTCATTAATAACTACGTCGTTATTTTTGAGAAATTTTGAGTATTTTTTTCCAGCCTCTCCGGCTCCTCTTTGAAACTTAACGTTTTTCAGATCTAGGCCAGCTATCGTGTCGATAAGTTTTTTTCGAAAATCATGGTCTGAAAGTGGGCCGACCTCTGCAAATAGACGAAGTCTACCCGAACCGCCTTCACCGTTTGGCTGCAACTCAAACCAGCTGGCCAACGGAAATCCGGCCCACCAATTCTCACAACCTTTCCATCTTGTCTCATCGCCGCCTAGATTTTCTACCCAGCTCGCCGGAAGAAAGCTGAATAAGTTATTGCCGTGCCAGCTGAACATAAACCTTTGGTTCTCGACTAAATAGAATTGACCGTGCTCCGGGTTCTCACCCACAACGCTTTCAACTGCCATAATAAAATCAGTTGTTGCACCGTGCTCGATGATGAAATCCAAAGCTTTTCGATGCGACCTGTAAAGCTGGCGAGCAAGTGTCTCCATTTCTCTACGTTCATCGCTCATACCTGATGCCTCCCGAATTACCTCAATATAATGCTTGATAAAAACCGATACATCCGACCGAACGGTCTCGGCCTCGCTCTCCATTATATTTGATAAAATTTCACAAATCGCCGAATACTGGATAGGTGCATAAGTTTCGTCTTCTGGACTATCGCCGTATAGCGTGAGGAAAACACCTCTCACTTTCAGGCTCCCCTCGTGGGGCTCAAACAACGCACGGACGTTTCTCGCATACTTCGCGAGCTGTCCCTCATGTTGCCCGCTTTTGAACTTGTTCTCGATAATAAACGCCCACTTGAGTGTCGGTAACATTATGAAAACGTCGATATTCTGCCATTCGCGTCGAACTACAGCGTCGCGTAAATCCGATTGAGATATTTCGAGCGCTGTTGGGCTTCCCAAAGCCTTTTGGCCACGCATTGCTTCACATAGGAATGCCCGTAGGAATTTATCGCTGAAGCCATGCGTTTCACGTGGGTCGAAGAGCCACGAAAGAATTGCAGAATGGCGTATTTCCATTCCTTCCATTCGCATGGTTTTAATAGGATTAAACCGGTTGAGATATGCCTCGACGGTATTAAGTTCGCCATTGTTCACGAAGAGGCTTTCAAGCTCTTCCTCTGACGGAGAAGCTTGCTCGCTCATACCTTTTCCTCCTTCGCGGTCATCTTCGTATACATGTCGAACAGCTTTTCGAGGCGTTCGGTGTCGTTTCGGAAGCGGCGGCCGATATAGATGCGCTCGAGGGTCTCGTCGTTGCGGTCGTGGGCGGCGCGCAGGTCCGCCGGCATCGTTTCGGGGTCGTAGAGGTCGGCGATGGTCGCGGGAAAATGCGCCTCGCGGGCGAGCAGGATGTCCTCGGCGCAGCGCGTCAGATCGGCCTTGTTCTGCTCGGTGAGTTTAGGGACGGGGAAGGTGTTCCAGCCGAGGGTGTTGGAGTATGAATAGCGCATCTCCAGTCTACCGCAGACTGTCCCAATCCACGAAATATGAATGCGAGAAAGAAGAAGTGCGAGAACCCAAACGGGGGCCCGAGGCAAGTAAAAGGCCTTGTTCGTAGGAACAATATCGTCACCAGCAAGCCCATTTGGCAAGTATTCTCGTTCCTCAGATGAAACAATTGGGACAAATAGTTTCCAAGAGGTGTCGCCCTTGACTTCTCGGAATTGGTGCGGACGTTCAACAAGCCTTGTCATTGCAGCGTCGCTTGATGCCTCACGGTCAGCTCGCACGCTCTCAATACGAGCCAAAATTTCTGGAAAAGCTTGCGCCTCTTCCAGTCTATCATCCGTAATCCATAGGCAGTAACGTAAGCCTCCGTTTATGAACTCCGTCGAGCCAATAAATTTCTTGAAGAAGTCGCTAGGAACGCCTGCATCAATCAGTTGGTTACGTTCTTCTAACGTAAGCAAAAGTCCGGCTGACTTCGAATAGTAGACGCCATACTCCATTGACGGCATTTTGTTCTGTGGTCGTCGGGTGTCTTGGACTGAAACGATTTTATGATGCGTTAGATAGGGATTAATATATTCTACTTGATGAGCTGTATCGTCGCTTATAAGATGCCTGTCTCCCAAGGAATCTCTATCCGCGCAAATTATGACGACAGTGACCCCCGCATTGTGCGCAGCAAGATTTTTCCACTTGAATGGCAGATGGGCAAAGCGAATTTGAAAGCCAAGACTATATATTAAATTCCAGACTACGGTAACTTGCTGCCCTTGGCAAAAGCTATTCGTAGACACGAAGCAGAATTTTGAGGAGGAACTTTCTGAGAAGGCGACAGATTTCAAAAACCAGCCAGCAACGTAATCGGCATTCTTGAAGCTCCCCTTATAAACAGAAAAAACAATTGCGAGGTCCTTCTTATTTTCTGCAGTTTGTTTGCGCGATCCGGAGAAGGGCGGGTTCCCGCAGATATACGTCTCCCACTCCTCGCCTTCGCCGTCCAAATTCAGCCGCCCGGTCCGCCCGCCCAGATCCTCTTCCTCTACTGCAACCGCTTTTGAAGGTGGACAAACGTCCTCCCAATCGATCCGCAGCGCGTTGCCGGTGACGATCTTCCCCGTCGCATGCAGCGGCAGCACCAGCGCGCGGGCCTCGGTCTGGCCGATGAAGCGGACATCGCTTTGGAACTCGGCGATCAACAGCGAGAGGCGGGCGACCTCGGCGGCGAAGCTCTTGATCTCGATGCCGAAAAACTGAGTAAGACGGATCGCCGAGCGGTCCATGATCTCAGCCCTGCGGCGGACGATCTCGTCCTCGATCTCCCTCATGCGGATATAGGCGATGACGAGGAAGTTGCCGGAGCCGCAGGCGGGGTCGAAGACGCGGATTCGCGACAGGCGCTTTCTGAGATTCAGAAGCTTGCGGGCATTGGTGCCTGCCGCTTCCAGCTGCTCGCGAAGGTCGTCGAGAAAGAGTGGGTCGAGCACCTTCTGGATATTCGGCACGGAGGTGTAGTGCATGCCGAGCTCGCCGCGCTCGTCGTCGTCGGCGACGGCCTGGATCATCGAGCCGAAGATGTCCGGATTGATCGTCTTCCAGTCGAGCTCGCCCGCGCGCAGGAGATAGGCCCGCGAAGTGCGCGAGAAGACCGGGCAGCCGATCGCATCCTTGAAGAGGCCGCCGTTCACGAAGGGAAAGGCGTCGGCATAGGGGCGCACGCCCTTCCGCTCGCTCTTGCGTGGATCGAGGTTCATGGCGGCGAAGAGGTTGTCGATGACTTCCGCCGTGTTGGAGCCGTCCGCATCGGTCATCTGCCGGATGGTGGCGGTGAAGAGGTCGTCGCCGTTGAAGATGCCGGTGTCCTCGGCGAAGAAGCAGAAGATCAGCCGCGCCATGAAGCGGTTGAGGTCGCCGCGCTTGTCCGTCGACCCCCAGTCGGCATTGTCCTTCAAGAGCTGGAGATAGAGCCGGTTAAGGCGTCCGGTCGCCTTGATGTCGATCGGGTTGTTCTTGACCTCGCGCACCGTGGAGATGCCGGCGAGGGGCAGGAAGAAGCCGAAATTGTCCGGCAGCTCGGCGAATTTGAACGAGCGGACCTCGCCGGAGCCGAGCTCTTCGGCCTCCACCTGCTTGCCATCGGTTGCCAGCAAGAATTTCGCCTTCTGGCGTTCGGTAAATGGATCGGCCCTAAGCTCGCCGAGCTTCTCGACCGTCTTGCCTGGTTCTGCGACGGCAACATGGATATTCGAGCGCTGCAGGACGCCGCCCGACGTCGATTTGTTGGTCGAACCGGAGCGTAGGCGCTTAAGCGTCGCATCCTTGTTGCCGAACGCGGCGAGGAACTCGAAGGGGAACTCTTCTGCGTCGAACGCTTTCTCCGCCAGTTGCGAAACGGCTTCCTCGATCTCGACTGCGTTCATGATGCCCCCGTTCAGTTGGTCGCGGCGATCCACCGCGACGGGCCGGACCCTATTACGCGTCTTGCGTGTTGTGAATGGGATCGGGTTCCTTGATGAAGAAGTCCCAACTTGTTGCGATCATTTCCAGGACCCCATGCAGTCGCTCTTCCACATCGCCGTCGACGGCTCGTTCTCCGAAATGCGAGCCCATCCTTACGACAACGAAGACCATATCCAGCGCCTCCTGGCCGAATACCCCAATATTCTCGGCGGCGAGGCCTACAGCGGGGACGTGCCGAGACGCTGGGCCTTAATCGCACGGGAAGTGCCGGTTCCGGACGGCGACGCCTCGGACCGGCGGTGGTCGCTCGATCACCTCTACGTCGACCAGGACGCCATTCCGACGCTGGTCGAGGTCAAGCGCAGCCGCGATACCCGCAGCCGCCGCGAGGTGATCGGGCAGATGTTCGACTATGCCGCGAACGGCCCGTCGTTCTGGAAGCTGGACGATCTCAGATCTTCGTTCGCGCGAACCCATCAGACTTTGAGCAGTGATCCGGGAGACGCACTGAGCTTGCTGCTCGGTGAGGAGGTCGAGGTCGGCCCCTTCTGGGAGCGGGTTGAGGCTAATTTGCGGGACGGGAAGATCCGGATGATCTTTCTAGTCGATGAGATGCCAACAGAACTGCTGCGAATTGTCGAGTTCCTCGCTCGGCAGCTTAAGGACGCAGAAGTCTATGCCGTCGAGGTGCGCCGGCATGTCGGCTCTACAGGTAGCGTCCTCGCGACCAGCGTCCTTGGACAATCCCAAAACGCGGTGAGCAAAGTCGAAAGGGTTCGGGGTGCGCCAACGCCGAGCGAGGACGAATGGTTCGAGCGGTTCGGCCAAAGCTGTGGTGACCAAGCCGGGCGAACCGCAAGGAGGATCGCCGACTGGGCTAAGAACCATGGACTGACCAGCTTCACCACGTCGGCACAGACGCCTTCGCTCGGCTTCTCTCTCACAGAGGGCGGTAAGCCACGCTATCCGTTGTTCATCACCGGTAACGGCAAGGTCTACACGTCACTGAACTACATTTCCGCATCAGCCATATTCGAAAGCGAAGAGGCTCGCCAAAGGGTGGCGGATGATTTTCGATCGACTGGGATACCGTTCAAACTGACTTCGCTGAACGGTGATATTCGGATTCCGATCACGTCTCTAGCCGAGGCAGAGATGCTCCGAGCTTGGCTCGAAGTCGTCGGCCGCGTCGTTGAGCAGTTTGAAGCGGATTGATCGTCGGCTCGAATCAGCGTTCAGCAGCAGTCTTCGTCGCGCATTTTGCCGAAGATTGTGCTCGCTAGTTAGATAACGCCGCAAGGCGGTTGGTCAGGGCTCAGAGCGCCTCGCTGGCGAGCATTCTCGCTACCCATGCTAGGGAGGTGGTATAAGCCCCTCGGTGCACGCCAGTGACTCTCCATTTCGCCTAGAGCCGCGACCGACAATCTACCTTCAGGTGTTTGCACAACTGGAGGACCGGTTCCGCCGGCCGATCGAGAGTTGAGCAGAACGTCGGCGGCTCGCTTTGCACTATTTTGCCTGATCGGACCGAAGGTTTGTCGACTTAACACACGGGAAAAATCATTGGAGCGTTCGCAAATCGTAAAGTTCCGTTAAGTCAAAATACTACTTTAATACGTATTTATCTCGAATATGGTGCAGTTTGACTTAACGCCTGCATTTACAGGTTAAGCCAGGCGTTAAGGCGCTTGGAGGACCGGATCCAAACCGGAACAGGTTTCGGAACATCCTAGGCATCGCCTACGAGACAGGGAAAGTATTCTAGGACTTCGTCCTTCCCAAGCTCATGTGCTACCCGACGATCGATGATCATAAAGGCCGACATCATCGATTTAAAGGAGGAGCATGTCGTCTGAGAAAACCTCGATCGAATTTCGCAAAACCGCCCGAGAGCCGGTAGAGCTGAAGTTCGACTGTTTGCCAATCAGGCATCAGCAGAGGCGACTGATTGCTCGTGAATTTCTGAAGCCCGAGGTTGATTTAAAAGCTTTCAAGAAGCGGGCGCTCATAGACTATGTGGTCTTGGGCGCAATCCTACCTGCACCGACACAGTGGCTACACATAAAACGGGAAATCGATTCGGCGCTCGGCGTCAACTGTCGTGTAGACCTTCAGCCCGAGAACGAGACGGAGGAAGCGACGAACACCGGGAAGATCTTCACGGTGCGTTTGCAGGAGCCCTCGATCGCTCAGATCATCGAGTGCGAAGCTGCGATACTTCGAGCCCGTAGGCTCGAAATCCCGCTGGTCGTCGAGAAGCTCGAGATCAGCGTCGACTTCTATTCAACAAGCTCGAACCCCGGCGACGATCGCATTCGACTTCTCGGCGCCTTGGAGCGCTGCTTCTGGCCCGGAAGAGATCATCTTGTCAGCGTGCGGGACTGGCCGCGCTTCAGCTGGGGTGGCTCTCGCGAAACTCGCCATGTTCTTCCGCTTGGTAGGGCGAGGCGCGTAAACCCGAACCTTCTCTCCGTATCAGAGCGCGATAGACCACCGGTTGGGGACGCGACTTTCTATGTAGGCTCCCAGAGTTCACGCGCATCATGGCGAATGATGGAAAAGCTAATCGATAAACAGAACTTGGCGGCCGGAACCGTGAAGGTTCTTTCCGACGCTGAGAAGCGCGTTCGCATGGAAGTCACGCTCGGAATGTCAGAGCTACAGAAACTTGATCTGGCCACCGTCGAGGACTTTAGAAGGTTTCGCTTCGAAGACCTCCGAAAACCCTACTTCGATTTCAAGCTCCCGACGTTTCAGATCCCACGGACGGGCTCATTCGCTGCAACAAAACGCTGGCTGGAGCGAAACCGGAAGCTGAAGTTCCTGAAGGCTGGTGTGATCGGACTGAGGATGCTCGACGAGGTGACTGCCGCTAATAGGAAGAGCCGCCGTCCGGATATCATAAGAGCATTGAAGCAAGAGGGACGAAAGATCCGGTCCCTGCAGAGAAGCGGGAGCGGCGACGAACTAACGTTTCTGGCCTATGAGGAACTGAACAAGGCCTTCGAGGTCGCCCTCGCGAGTTTGAGTAAAAGGGAGAAGAGGCTTCTCTCATAGGGTGTGGGTTAAGTGGGTGAGAATGGAAGCTATAGGTTGTCTGTAGAGAAGTTATTAGAGAAACTAAAACCGCAGAGTTCGGCAATCCAAGCCGTGTAGGCCATAGGAGTCCAAACTGGCGAGCTCGGGACGCTTGGAAATGGTGGGAAAAACCTGCAGAGATCGACGCGCTCCACTGGGGTAGCTAAAGCAACTCAACTTAGGACTCTTGTCCTGCTTTGGGCGCTCATGGTTCTCAGATTTACCCTAGCCTCTCGACCAGATCGACCGCCTTGAGATGCGAATAGCGCTGGAGCATCCGCAGCTCTTTGTGGCCCGAGATCGTCGCCGTCTCGATCACATTGAACCCCCGTTCCAGAAGCCGGGTCACCGCTTCGTGGCGCAGATCATGGAACCGCAGATCAGCTATGCCCGCCCTGCCACGGAGATGCCCCCAGGCTTGCTCAACGGCGCTCTTGGTGGTGTGTCGATTACCATCGGCCCCGGACGCTCTCCAGCGAGTCCTCTGAGCGTTTCTGTGGCTCGCTGAGACAGCGGGACGTCGCGGGTGTCTCCGTTCTTCGTCATCGGCAGGTGAGCGACGCGTCGATCAAGATCGACATTATCCCATGTGAGCGACAAGATCTCGCCCTGTCGCATCGCAGTTTCGATCGCGAGGGTAATCATCGCGCGCATGAACGGATTTCGCCCGGAGTCCGCGGCGTCGAGGAGCCGTTGCTCTTCTCCTTCTTGCAGACGACGATTGCGACCGCGCGGCGGGACTGGCCGACGGATCATTCGGCAGGGGTTCTGGGCCAGATGCAGACCCCACTCCTTGCGCGCGATATCGATCGCATGCCCGAGTGTGTTCAGCTCCCGAATGACGGTCGAGGAGGCGACTTGCGCGAGGCGTTCGTCCCGGTATTTCGCAACGTCCGCCGGCGTGAGCAGAGCAAGAGTTCGATAGCAGATAGGACGGGTCAGCATGCCGCGAATGCGATAGGTCTCGGACGAGGCGCTGCGCTTGACGGGAGTGATTTCCGCGACATAGCGCTCGAGGAGCTCGCGCACTGTCATCTTCTCGGCGAGGCGTGTATCCGGCAGGCTTCCACAACGATCGAGCTCTGCTTCCAAGCTACGCGCCCACTTCTCGGCTTCGGCCTTCGTCTCGAAACTCTTTGCACGCGGCTGCAAACCCTTGCGACGGACCTGACCCTGCCACTTGCCGCGAAGTTTGCGTATCGTTGCCATGCTGTAGTTCCCTGTTTGTGCCGCTCCTTTCGCGTAGGACGCCGGTGCGGCGGTGCCAAGGACTATCCCGGTGCTACGGTGCTACGGTGCTACGGTGTTATGGCTCAAGGCGCCGTGGGCGTGCTATTACGTCACCATCATTGGCTAGTCTGGAGACCCACCAGACGAAGGGCTGATAATGCTGACGGCAAGCGTGATCCTCTACGTGCTAATCTCCCTCGGCCTGCTCGGCGTGGGGGCAAAATATGCTTTTGGACCGGCCCCTGCGCCGCATCATGAGGCAGCGTTGCATGCGGATGGAGTCACAACGAAGTCGATGATGATCGTCCTTCGTGCCGTTTACATCCCCATGGCAGCGGCCTGCGCTGCTGTCGCGTTTCTTCTCGTCGTGCTCGCACTAGGTCCCATCGCCGACGGCGATAGCTGGGCGTCCGCAGTGGCGACGTCAGCTGCACTAATTCTCGGCGTGCCGACATCAATATCATCATGGCGATTCGAGCACTTGACCGGCGTAAGAGGACCTTATCGCATCGTGGTCGTATTGACTGCGCTGAGTGTCTTAGCCCTGGCACTGACGTTGTTCTGAAAGAACAAGCCGAACAGCCTTAATCCCGCGGCCGGCGACTGCCGATCTCACTGTGCCGGGAATGTGCCGCGTCACTTACCGGGAGCTGAGCTCGAGGTGTGTGCTGGCCTTGGGAACTATATTCTACACGCGCTTGCCGCACCGGCGGACGAGCAAAGAGTGCTGCTCTGAATAGGCAGCAATGGCATACTCTCACAGAGCTTTCGCAATTTGACTCTCTTCGGTAGCATCTACGCGAAAACTGCGGAGACGAAGCACGGATGCCAGCACCTACCCTTCAGCTCACGAAGACCGTCCCGCGGCTGCTGCGAGAGAAACCCCAGCAGCGGTTCAAGGCTCGAGAGCTCGCGCTGATGATTTTCGAGCAATACCCGGAAGCATGTCGGGCAAAGATGGAGAAAAGTGCGGCGCTGAAGAACGACGATGATCTGATCCAGCAGATCGTGGCAGAGATCGGTGCGCAGCGTCCGAAAATTCAGGCTAAGCATCCGGAGGTTCGCGTCACCGAGAGCAGGCCACGGCAGTTTTTTTGGTCAGAGAAGAGCCTCGAAAATGAAGTAGAGGAGGCCGAAGCTGAGCAGCCTGCGCAAGCGGCACCAGTGATAGCCACGATCAAGCCTGAATTAGTCGAAGAGGCTCTTTCGGAACATGACCTCTACCCGCTGATCGGTGACTACCTTTCTACGGAGTTTTCCGTTGACGTTATGAGGATCGACGAGCGGCGCTCGTCCAACAAGCGCGGCTCAAATGGGAACCGCTGGCTCTATCCGGACGTCGTTGGAGTCGAGGATCTCACCTCAGGCTGGAACGACGAACTGAAACTCTGCGTGAGCCAGACTGGCGATCCTCGCGCTCGCCTGTGGTCCGCAGAAGTAAAGCGACTTATCAATCGATCCAACGTTCGTGAATCATACTTCCAAGCGGTTTCGAATTCCTCTTGGTCTAACATCGCGTATCTTGTCACTGCCGAGATCGAAGGAACTGACACGATGCAGGAACTGCGGATGCTCTATGCGCTGCACGGTGTCGGTCTCATACAGCTCGACACAAGTAACCCCTCAGAAAGCCAAGTCCTTATTCCGGCGAGGGAGAAGGCGTCTGTCGACTGGACGACCTGCAATCGCTTGGTCGACGAGAACAGCGATTTCAAGCTTTTCATCAAACGAGTCCGGCAGTTTTACCAGACTGGAGACCGACAATCCGGATGGTCACTTCGAAGCCGAGGAGTGGCCGTTTAGTGCCGAGGGCTCGTCCGGCAACGAGCGACCTGATGAAAGATCAACGAGAGCAGCAACTTAAATGCCGATAGCGGTCGATTTGCGGCAGCTTCGGAGGGCAGCGCTCTATCCAGCTGAGCTACGGGTGCACGAGGGCGCAAAGCGCTCTGACGTGACGCATAACGGATCGTTCGGTTCGCGGCAAGACGAGAATTATCCGCAGTTCTCCTTCGGCAGCGGTCACAGGTTCAAATCTTGCCCGGTGCGCGCGATTGCAGGCGACGGCGTCGAAAGAACGCCTGCTGCAACTGGATGTGCAAGAGCTGGTTGCGCGGTATCCAGAACTCATCACCGATGGTGGCGGCCACCTGCTCCTCGTTCGCAGAGAGCAGGCAATCTCTGACGGAAGCCACGGCGTAGGAAGGTGGTCTCTTGACCATCTCTTCGTGACCCGGAACGCGGTCCCTGTCCTTGTCGAGCTGAAGAGGGCCGTTGATACGCGCTTGCGGCGTGAGGTCGTCGGTCAGATGCTGGACTATGCGACGAACGCGACAGCCTATTGGCAAGCCGGAAAGATCGCAGAGCGTTTCAGACAGACGTCGATCGACGCGAGTATCAACCCTGAGGAGACACTCGCCGAATTTATTGGCGACCAGGATCCAGACGCCTTCTGGGAGCAGGTGGACTCGAACTTCAAGGCCGGCCGCATCAAGCTGGTATTCGTAGCGGACGAGATACCGAGAGAGCTTGCACGGATCGTTGAGTTCTTGAATGAGCAGATGCGTGCTGACGTGCGGGCGGTCGAGTTGAGGTGGTTCACCAGCGAAGATGGCCACGTCTCATTGAGCCCACGCATCATTGGTGAGACGGAGCGGGCGGTCGCCTCGAAAAGCCATTCGAAGTCTCTCTCTCCGATTACCGAAGATGAATGGATTGAAAAGAACGTGGCGTATCTTGGCGACGACGCGAAGAGAGGCGCTTTTGCCTTCATGCGATGTGTCCACGAGGCGGGTGGCTCCACGGGCGTAGCAAATGATCAAGGATCCATATTTGCAGTGGCGAAGGACCACGCCGGCAGAGCTTTCTATCCGTCGCATATGAAAGTCGGACGTAGCGGGGTATCGTTTTCGCTGCGCTGGCTTGCCGATCGACCGCAATTTGCGGCGGAAGATTTGAGACGAGCTCTATATGACGAGCTGGTCGAAATAGTCGGCCCTCTCTCGACGCAGAATCTCCGTGGCTTTCCCTCGTTTCAAACTGCATTGTTAGCTGACCCCTCTGTCGCCTTGAGGTTCACGACATGGCTGAAACGAGTGATCGAGCTCTCGCAAGTCAGACCTTGAGAGACGGCGCGAGCCCTTGACCACGAGAAACCGGCGCCGCTGTGCCGAAACCGTTGCTCTGGACGCACCCACTCTCTTTTCGGCAGAGAGGGATCCATATCGACCACTGACGTAAGACGATGGCTTCCTTCGGCTGACTGTGGCGCGGGCGCGCCGGCTTTTCTCAAACCGGCCAATAGATCCGCTTCATTGGCAAGAGCTGCTTAGTCTCCATATCGAGCTTGTCATAGTTTTCTATGAGCGACTCGACGAGCTCCTCGATCGTCATCAGCGCGAGTGGAATGTTAGCGCGTTCTGCCTCATAATACGCGTCCTTCGAGAAGCCGCCAGTCGAAACATAGAGCCCTTTGTCCTGCTGATGCCGCCCGCCGAGGAAGCTGCGGATCTCAGGCGCGCCGATTTGCCCCTTGCGATGCTTGACCTCGACGAAGATGCGCGGTGCCTCGAAGCCGAAGCCATCCGGCGAGGCGACGATGTCCTTTCCGCGGTCTGATCCCGCTGGCGAGACGCGCGTCTTGTAGCCGAGCGCGCGCAATAGGCCTGCGACAAGCTCCTGCATGTCATCCCATTCAAGGGCCGAAACCCGATCTTTCGCGAATTCCAGCGCCTTGGACTGGATGTTCTCGAGAACATCGCTTTCGGTTGCCTCGATGACTGCATCACTTGTCTCATCCGCCGGTTCATTGGAGCGCATGGCGCGTTCGATATCGGAGGCAACTTCGGTCGGGAGCAGGAAAAGGGTTGAAATAGCGCCGAGGCTGTTCTTGCTGGTCACGGATAGAAGATCGCGTGACACCTCTCCGCGCCATTCCACAGGTCGAAGATTGGGATCGTCCGGGTCGACGCGGTCGCTGCGCTCGTATGGCCCAGAAACTGTTCCGACAAGATAACTGCGACGCCGAGGATCATAGGTGACAACCATATCGCCAGACGCAATCTCATTCACGAAACGATAGACCTGACCGGTCGACATCGCGATTGTCTGCGCCTTCCAGTGTGGCCAGACCTCTTTCATGGCAGCGGCAATCTCATCGCGACTGCTGAAAGCATCCAGTCTGCCGATGTCCCCCCAGCCGATCGCGACCGCATTCTGTTCCTTGAACACGTCGTAGAGAACGCCGTCCTTCTCGGCGCGCACCATCCAGGCACTAGCCATATCGTACCCCTTTCGCTCTTTCGTCGCGCCAGCCTAGAGTTGGAGAAGCGAAGCGGCAATGATTCGAAGGGGATGGCAGGCTCACTGGCGAACTCCGCAGCAAGATCGATACGATCTGGAACGCCTTCTGGTCCGGCGGCATCTCCAACCCGCTCGAGGTAATCGAGCAGATCACCTATCTCCTGTTCATCCGCGGGCTCGACGACGTCCACACCCGCGAGGAGAACAAGGCAAACCGGCTGGAAAAGCCGATGGGGCAGCGGGTCTTTCGCGACACCAAGGGCGATCTCTACGAATAGCCGAGGCAGAGATGCTCCGAGCTTGGCTCGAAGTCGTCGGCCGCGTCGTTGAGCAGTTTGAAGCGGATTGATCGTCGACCGGGATCGGCGATCCAAATTGGATTGCATCCGTCCGAAATGATCGAGGCTTTCGATAACAGCGTGGTGGCTTAACGCCAGGTATCCACTGCCCGGGGCAGTTTCATCCTGATGGCTTTTGGTCCGGGGATCCGCTCTAGCCGCCCGGTCTTGCGGGGTCGATCGACGCCCTCAGCGCATCCTTGCGGGCGCGCCAGCGCTTCCAGGGCGGGGTCTGCGAGAGTAGAATGAAGACCGCGGACAGGAAGAGCGCCAGCGAAAGCGGGCTCGTCAGGATGCCGAGGAAGAAATCCGGCAGCGAGCCGCGCTCGATGATGATCGCCCGCCGCCAGTTGTCGTCGAGAAGGCGGGAAAGGATCACGCCGAGGATCACCGGGCCGAGCGGATAGCCGTAGAGCTTCATGAAATAGCCGAAGAGTCCGAAGCCGAGCATCCAGTAGACGTCGCCGATCGAATTGTTGACCGCATAGGCCCCGACGATCGACAGGAGCATAATCAGCGGAATCAGGACCGAGCGGGGCATCTCAACGATCTTCACGAAGAGCCGGATGCCGGTGAGGCCGAGCACGACCATGAAGACGTTGGCGAGGGTCAGCGCACCGACGATGAACCAGAACATCTCCGGCCGGTCGATCATCAGCATCGGGCCCGGATTGAGCCCGTGGATGAAGAGTGCGCCGATCATGATGGCGGTCACGGCATCGCCCGGAATGCCGAGGGTCATCATCGGGATGAAGGCGCCGCCGACGGCAGCGTTGTTTGCCGTTTCCGGGGCGACCAGCCCCTCGATAGCGCCGTCGCCAAAGGGGCGCTCGGGGTTTCGAGTCGACCGCTTGGCATGGTCGTAGGCCATCAGCGCGGCGATGTCGCCGCCCGTGCCGGGAAGCGCCCCGATGAAGACGCCGATCGCCGAGGTCTTGATCGAGAGCGGCAGGTGCTTCTTCACCGTCGAGAGCGCGGGGACGATGCGGGTGATCGTCTGACGGACGGAGGCGGTCGAGACGTGATGGAGCTGCGCCAGCGCTTCCGAGACGCCGAAGAGACCGATCATCACCGCGATGAAGCTGATCCCGCCCATCAGCGTGGCCGAACCGAAGGTAAAGCGCTCGGTGAAGGTGAGCGGGTCCATGCCGACCGCCCCGATTGCGACGCCGAGCGCGCCCGAAAAGATGCCCTTGAGCAGAGAGCCGCCGGAAAGCGAGCCGACGAGGAGGAGGCCGAGCACCGCGAGCAGCAGATAGTCGCGCGGCTGGAAGAGAAGCGCGAAGTCGGAGACAAAGGGCGCCGCCACCGCGAGAACGAAGATGCCGATGAAGCCGCCGATGAAGCTCATCACTGTGGTGATGCCGATGGCCGTTCCCGCCTCGCCGCGCTGGGCCATGGGATAGCCGTCAAGGGCGGTCGCGATCGCGGACGGCGCGCCGGGAATGTTGAGGAGGATCGCGGTGCGCGAGCCGCCGTAGACGCCGCCCATATAGATGCCCACCATCAGCGCGATGGCGGGATAGACGTCCCAGGAGAAGGTGAAGGAGATGAGGATCGACACCGCCATGGTGACCGACAGCCCCGGGATCGCTCCCACATAGATGCCGGCGAAGGTGCCAATGCCGACGAGCGCGAGGAGCTCCGGATCGGTGTAGGCGGTGAAGAAGCCCGAAAGTGCGTCCATCTGAAATCCCCGCTTATCCGAACAGGCCGCGCAGAACCGCGAGGATTTCGCCCTCCGGCACGATGCCCGGCGGCATCAGCACGGTGAAGACGAGACGGAACAGGCCATAGACGATGAGGAGGCTCACGAGCGAGACCGCAAGGGTGAAGAGCCAGCCGCGCCGCGCCAGAAGCTTGATCGCGACGATGAGGAACAGGGCCGAGGTCGGCAGGAAGCCGAGCGGCTTGAGAAGGAAGGCGTAGGCGACCAGCATCGCCCCGAGAACGAGAACGGCCGGCGGCAGGATGTGCCGCGCGATCGTCTCGTTTAAGGCGCGCGGCTTCCTGAGGGTGCGCGCGAGAATGATCCCGGTCGTGACGGCCATCACGGCGGTTGTTGCCATCGGAACGGCACCCGGCGCACTGAGCGACTCGAAGCCGGAAATGCCATAGGCGCTCCACAAAAGGATCAGGCTGGCGGCCGCGAGAAAGACGGAAAACGCCGCTTCACCCGGCCGACGCGTCCTCGGTTCTTGCATGATGCTCCGCTTCGAGAGATCGGGACCGGCGCGCGGCCGCCCGGATGATAGAGGCGTCGAGGGCCGGCGACCCGGCACGATCAGCCCAGCCGACGAGACGCGTCCATGCACGAGCGCCAGCGAGCGTCACTCATCGCTCGCCGGCCTGCACGGGACGGTCCGTCAGCCGGTCGCGATCACATTCCGTCGGGCTTGGGGATGCCGAACTCTTCCGGCGAGGACTTGTTGAGACCGGCATCCTGCATGAGCCAGGTTGTGGTGCTCTGCCAGTCCTTCATGAAGCTCGCGGCCTCTTCGCCGGAGATGTTCATGATGGTGTAGCCGCGATTGGTCATGAGCTCTTCGAATTCCGGCGTTGCGGCGGCCGTCTTATAGGCCTCCTGCAGCGCCGTCACTGCCTCGTCCGGCGTTCCGTTCGGCACGAAGATGCCGAAGAAGGGCCCCCAGGGCAGGAACTTTTCGAATTCCGGATTGGTCTCGGTGACCGGTGCCGTGTCGGGCAAGTCCTCGATCGGCTCGCTCGAGAAGACGGTGAGCGGCTTCATGTTTCCGGCGCGCACGCCCTCGATCGCGACACCCAGCACGGCCGGCATCACGTCGATCGCACCGCTCTGGAGAGCCGTCAGGGCCGGGCCGTCGCCGTCATAGGGAACGAAGGTGACCGGCAGATCGCCGGCGGCGTCCTCGATCATCGCGGTGACGACGGAGGGAAGCCCGCCCGGGCCCGTGGAGCCGAAGCGCACCGTGTCAGGATTGGCCTTGATGTATTCGATCATCGCCGGATAGGTGTCGAAGGGCGCGTCCGGACCCGCAACCAGGATGGGCGTTCCCCGGGCGAGGATGTTGATCGGGATGAAGTCCGCATAGTCCTTCTGGCCAAGCCCCATCACCTTGTAGAGCATCGGGTTTTCGGCACCCATCAGCAGGGTGTAGCCGTCGGCCTCGGCATTGGCGACCTGGTTCAGCGCGATGGCACCGACGCCGCCCGTGACGTTCTGCATCACGATCGACTGGCCAAGCACCTCTTCGGCCTTGGGCGTCACCGCGCGCATGACCGTGTCGGTCGAGCCACCGGCGCCCCACTGGATGATGCCTTGGATCTCTTTGGTCGGAAATTCCTGCGCGAGCGCGGGCGTCACCGCGACAAGGGCGAGCGCCGCTGCGGAAAGAGTGATGGCTGACAATGTCTTCAAGTTTACCTCCCTGCAAGACCCGGGCTTTTAATCGGAACCCCGTCGCCCGACGAACGAAGCCCTCCCGTGCCGGGTGTCTCATCACAGAGAAAATAAGGCAAACACTATCTTGCCCGACCGAGCCCACGCGCCTGACGCAGGTGGCATGGCGAGCGCGGACCAGATCGAATTCATCGGCCTCATCGTCGAGCATCTGACATCCGAAGGCGTGATGGATCCGGGCCTTCTCTACGAGAGCCCGTTCACCGACATCGCACCGCACGGACCGGAGAACGTCGTCGACATCAGGCGGACCGATCGGCTGTTCGAAGTGATCGGAAGGCTGAACGACAGCGCGGTGGCGTGATCGCGGCCGCGAACGCCCGGCGATAGTTCGGAAGCGGGTCTCGTCCACAGATCGAGCATCCACGGGTGGATCGAATTGTGCACTCGCGAATTTCCATGCCTAAGGGATGCGCAGCCTCCTTTCGTTCAAGCCGGAACAGTGACAGATGTCGGACCATGATGTGCCTTCGGCGCACGAAGAACAGCATTTCGCCAATCGTGTGGGCTGGCTGCGTGCGGCCGTGCTCGGAGCCAATGACGGGCTCTTGTCGACGGCAAGTATTATTGTCGGCGTTGCGGCCGCGGCCTCCTCGTCGGGGCAAATCCTCACTGCCGGTCTTGCGGGCCTTGCCGCAGGTGCCTTCTCGATGGCGGCAGGCGAATATGTGTCCGTCAGTTCGCAGGCCGATAGCGAGGCAGCCGATCTCGCGCGCGAATCCGCTGAGCTCGAGAAGAACCCGGATCGCGAGCTTGCGGAGCTGACCGCGATCCTGAGAACGCGCGGCCTCAGCGAAAAGACGGCGCGTCAGGCGGCAAAGGAAATGACGCAGAGTGATGCGCTCGCCTCCCATGCGCGCGAAGAGATCGGCTTGAGCGATGAAATGTCCGCCAGACCGTTCCAGGCCGCGTTCGCCTCGGCCATCGCCTTCATATCGGGCGGGCTGCCGCCCTTGCTGGCCGCGATCGTTGCGCCCCAGGGCTGGATCCTTCCGGTGGTTGCCGTGGTCGCTCTCGTGATTCTTCTGGGTCTTGGCGCGCTCGGCGCCCGGCGCGGCGGTGCGCCCGTCGTCAAGGCGTCCCTTCGGGTCGCCTTCTGGGGCATCGTCGCGATGGGGGCGACCTATCTCGTCGGCGCGGTGTTCGGAACCTATGTCTGAAACCGAGGCTCTTCGTAGGCAATGCTTTGGAAGCCCGTCGGCGAGATCGGCGCTCAGGTTCTGACGAGGATCCGGCATCCCGAGCCGTTGGTATCTTGCGACATTGTCGCGCCGAGACTGACGGCCATGGCCTTGAGAAGTTTCGTTCCCGTTCCCGTTCCCTTGGGCGCGCATCCCTCTTCGAAGCCCTGGCCCTCGTCCTCGACGCTGAGTGTGAAGCCGCTTCCGTTTGCCTTGAGATCGACGCGGATCGGACCTGACGTACCGGCTGGGTAGGCGTATTTGAAGCTGTTGGTCACGAGTTCGCTGACGAGGACGCCCATCGAGACCGCCTGATCCGTCGGAAGTCGGACCGGCTCGGACGTGAATTCTACGGGGTGCGGCGTTTTCGGATCGGACCAGGTGACCTCGACCTCCTTCAGCAGGGAGCGCAGATAGTCCGACATTTCCACCGTGCCGACATTCTCGGAACTGTAAAGGCGACGATGCACCTGCGAGACGGCGGCGATCCGCTGCTCCGTATCGCGAAGTGCCGCGCGCACATCCTCGCTTTGAGCTGACGACGCCTGCATCCGTACGAGGGACGACACGATCTGCAACGAGTTGGCAACCCGGTGATTGGCCTCCTGCAGAAGCGCTGCGAGCCGCTCATTTGATACGCGAAGCTGTTGTTCGGCGTCGGCTTTCTCGTTGGCGAGCCGGCGGCTTTCCAGAACCTGCGAGAACGTCGACTGAAGAAGGTCGATGAAATTGTCGTCCGCGCTCTTGACGATGTAGTCGGCAGCGCCCGCCTTCAGCGCGGCAACCGCGACCTGGCCTTCCTCCGAACCGGTTACGTAGACGACCGGTGGCGGATGGGAAAGCTCCCTGATGGCCTTCAGGGTGTCGAGCCCGTCCATGCCGGGCATGTAATGGTCGACGGCGACGAGATCGAAACTGTCCGATTTCAGGAGGTCGAGCCCGGCCTGTCCGCTCGACGCCGTTTCTATGGTTTCGCCGCGCCGACGCATGGCCCGTCGCATGAGCTGGCACAGGCCTTCGTCGTCGTCGATATAGAGAATTCTGGCCATGTCCAATACGGGTGTTCGGCTGATGTCAGTTAGGAGCACGGGCGGCGCGAGAGCATCCTTGAAATCCGATATCGCGGAGCGATCAAACGGATGTCGTGTTACGTGTCGTTTTCCGGTTCCTCGGGAACCTGAATCACCGAGAGGAAGAGCCCGAGCTGACGAATGGCCTGGGCGAAGCTTTCGTAGTTCACCGGCTTGGTGATGTAGACATTGGCGCCAAGATCGTAGCAACGCTGGATCTCCACGCGATCGTCCGTGGTCGTCAGGACGACGACGGGCGTGCGCCGAAGAATGCCGGACGAGACGTCCTTCAGCTGGCGCAGGATATCCGTTCCGCTCATATCCGGCAGGTTCAGGTCGAGCAGGACCAAGGCCGGCATACCCGATTTCAGCCCCTCGGTTTCGTCCATCAGAAAGTCGAGCGCGGATGTGCCGTCAGCGAAGTGCTTGATCTCGTTGCTCACGCCGGCACGACGGATGTTCTTCTCGATCAGGCGCGCATGCCCCTCGTCGTCCTCGATCATCACGATGGTTACGCTGCGAGAATTGCTCATCAGGCCGGTTTTCCTTCATATTCCGAGAGTTCGGTCGCGACCGAAAGACTGAACGTGGCGCCCTCGTCAAGCGCCGAGACGCATGTGATGACGCCGCCGAGGCGATAGGCGATAGCCCTGACATGGGCGAGGCCGATCCCCTCGCCGGGCTGGTCCTGGAGTCCGGACCGGCGGAAGAGATCGAAGATCCGGTCGTGATCCTTGGGGTCAATCCCGCGCCCATTGTCGGAAACCTCGAACACCGTTCTCGGGTCCTCGCGCCGGCCGCGCACCCTGACGATCAACGGGCGTTCGGGATGCCGGTACTTCATCGCGTTCTCAATGAGGTTGGAGAGGATCTGTTCGAGGCCCACCCGGTCGCTGCGAACTGACGGCAGGTCCTCGATCTCGACCGTACCCCCGATTTCCGAAAGGCGATGCTGCAGGCTTCCCACGATGCCCGACACCAGTTCGTTCATGTCGATGTCCTCGGGCGTCATCCGGCGCCGCCCCTCGCGCGACAGGCGCAGGATAGCGTTGATCAGCCGGTCCATCTTCTGGGTGGAGGCGCGGATGAACCGGATCGCTTCGGGGAAATCCTCGCGCAGGGCGAACTTGTCGTCGTTCGTGACGAGATCGGGCGCCTGGGCTTCGACGCGGTCGAGCATCGCTGTCAGAGAGGTGACCCCTGCGTCCATCTCCGAAGTAAATCCCATCACATTGACGAGCGGGGAGCGCAGATCGTGGCTCACAATATATGCAAAGCGCTGAATCTCGTCATTGGCGCGTCTGAGTTCGACCGTTCGATCGGCGACGGCCGTCTCCAGATGGTCGTTGAGGCGGGCGAGTTCGTCCGTTGTTTCACGCAGCGCGATAAGGTTTCTTCGCGTCACCCAGACGACGAAGATGGTCATGAAAACCAGAAGCAGGGCACAGAGCCCGACAATGACAAAGGCAATCTCGTGCGCGCCCTTGTGCATGTCGATTTCATTCTGGAGCGCGACCTGTTCGCGCGCCGCGAGCGCATCGACGATTTCGCGGACCTGAACGATCGGCTGGGTGGCGCGGTCGTAGGAATACGAAATATCCGCTGCGCCTGATTTGACCTCGTTCACGGTCTTCTGGACGAGCTGAAGCAGTTTCGCCGTCTGCGGCTCGAGGAGAGACAGTTTATCCGTCGGGACCTCGTTCTTCTCGAAGGTATTCGAGAGCGTTTTTTCGTTTTGAACGACTTTTTCCCGGAGTTTCGCGATCAGCGGCAGGTAACGATCATCCCTTGAAAGGATGTAGCCGCGCCGTGCCGTTTCGATCTGCTCTGCGGAGATGTGGTATTGGTTGATCGCAATCTGATCTTCCATCACATCCATGACCCTGTCGGAAAGATCTTGAGATCTATCGAGGGCCCAGATCGTCGTGCCGACAGACGCGATCAGGAGAACGCCGCCAGCGGTCAACGTCCGAAGGATGAGATTATTCCAGGAGCGCATCGAATTAGTAAGGACAATTTACAATATGACGAAAGATTGATCGATCCTTCAATAAGTGCGCAATTGCGCACCTGCAACATAAGTGCTGCCGTATTGCGAACATTTAAGCTTCCAGGAAAAGCACTTACGGCCAGTGTGCCTCATCATGGAGGCCGTGCGCTTCCGCGTGATGGCCTCTACGCTCCACGGTTTTCGGGTGGGCTTCTAGCTGCCTGTGCTTTCCACTGACTGATCGTTTGCGTGCACATTTTTTGCGCACGAAAGAGTTGGCCTAGGCCCCGGAAGTCAGCGATGGCCAGTCGTCGTCAACGATAAGGCACTGGCACGGGCCTTGCTTGGAGGCTTCCTGTCAAACCCCGCTTGGAGACCATGCTTTGAAACGCCGTTCATTATTCTCTGTTATCGCCGCAGCAACCATAGCACTATCGGCAGGCTTCGGCCTTTCGTCGGCGCGCGCCGATGCCGTTTCGGACATAAAGGAACGCGGCACCTTGCGCGTCGCCGTCCCGCAGGATTTCCCGCCCTTCGGCAGTGTCGGGACGGATATGACACCTCAGGGATACGACATCGATATGGCTGGCCTCATTGCGGAGAAAATGGGCGTCAAGCTGGAATTGGTTCCCGTCACCAGCGCCAATCGCATTCCCTATCTTCAGACCAACAAGGTCGATCTCGTCATTTCCAGCCTCGGCAAGAATGCCGAGCGCGAGGCCGTCATCGATTTCACCGAAGCCTATGCGCCTTTTTACAACGGCGTCTTCGGACCTGCCGATCTTGGTGTCTCCTCGGCCAAGGATCTCTCCGGCCACACGGTGGGTGTCACGCGCGGGTCCATCGAGGATCTGGAGCTGACGGAGATTGCGCCAGACGATGCGACCATCAAGCGCTACGAGGACAACAACGGCACGATTTCCGCCTTCCTGTCGGGCCAGGTCGATGTGGTTGCGACGGGCAATGTCGTTGCCGCCGCGATCCTTGAGCGCAATCCGCCGAAGAAGCCCGAGCCCCTGTTCCTGATCAAGGACTCGCCCTGCTATATCGGCCTAGCCAAGAACGAGCCTGCTCTCAAGGAAGAGGTCAATTCGATCATCGAGACGGCCAAGAGTGATGGCACCTTGAACGCGATCAGCGACAAGTGGCTCGGCATGGATCTGCCGCAAAACCTCTGAGGCAAACGCCATGCGCAGTCTTCCATTCGACCGCATCTTCGGGAGCAATCCCGGGATGCAGGGTGTCTTCTCGTGAATTATGTCTTCAATTTCGACTGGATCGCCCTTTACTGGCCGGTTCTGGTCGAGGGCGTGCTGATCACGCTGGAGCTGACCTTTATCGGCGGCATTCTTGGAATTTCGCTCGGCATTCTGTGTGCGTGGTTGCGGGCACTGGGACCCAAGCCGCTGCGGATCGTTGTCGGCATCTATGTCGAGCTGATCCGCAACACGCCCTTCCTCGTCCAGCTGTTCTTCATCTTCTTCGGCCTGCCGGCGCTCGGATTTCAACTGGGTGAGCTGCAGGCGGCCAATCTGGCGATGGTCATCAATCTCGGCGCCTATTCCTGCGAGATCGTGCGCGCCGGAATTCAGGCGACGTCGAAGGGGCAGTTCGAGGCGGGTGCGAGCCTTGCCATGAGCCCGATCGAAACCTTCCGGCATGTGGTGCTGGTGCCCGCGCTCCAGCGCATCTGGCCGGCGCTCTCCTCACAGCTCGTCATCGTCATGCTCGGTTCCGCGGTCGTTTCGCAGATCGCCGTCGAGGACCTCACATTCGCGGCGAACTTCATCCAGTCGCGCACCTTCCGGGCCTTCGAGGCCTATCTCGTTTCGACCGCCATCTATCTCCTGCTTGCCATCGCCATGCGCCAGCTGATGGCCTTGCTCGGCATTCTCATTTTTCCCCGTGGCAGGAGCGTTGCCTGATGGTCGAATTCACGCTCTGGGATATCGTTCGGAACCTCCTGCTCGCTGTGCGCTGGACGATCGTCCTGTCGCTTGTCTCGTTTATCGGCGGCGGGCTTGTGGGGCTTCTTATCCTCTTCGGCCGCATTGCCAAAAACAAGGCGATCCGGCTTCTCTCGAAAGGCTATATCGAACTCTTCCAGGGCACCCCGCTCCTGATGCAGCTGTTTCTTGCCTTTTTCGGCCTGGGCCTTTTCGGCATCAACGTTCCCGCCTGGCTCGCGGCCGGTGTCGCGTTGATCCTGTGGACGGCGGCTTTCCTCGGCGAGATCTGGCGCGGCTGCGTCCAGTCGGTCGCAAAGGGGCAATGGGAAGCTTCGGCCTCTCTCGGCATGAGTTATCTGGAACAGATGCGTCATGTCGTTCTGCCGCAGGCGCTCAGGGTCGCGGTCCCACCGACGGTCGGCTTTTCCGTGCAGGTGATCAAGGGCACCGCACTCACCTCGATCATCGGGTTCGTCGAACTGACCAAGGCCGGCACGATCGTCACCAATGCGACCTTCGAGCCCTTCACCGTCTACGGGCTCGTCGCCTTGTTCTACTTCGCACTCTGCTACCCACTCTCATATTCGAGCCAGATCCTCGAAAGGAAGCTCAATGTCGCTCATCGAAATCACTGATGTGAGGAAGAGCTTCGGCGACAACGAGGTCTTGAAGGGCATCGATCTCGACGTCGAGAAGGGCGAGGTCATCGCCATCATCGGCAAGAGCGGCTCCGGCAAGTCGACCCTGCTTCGCTGCATCAACGGGCTGGAGACGATCAATTCCGGATCGATCAGCGTGGGTGGTGCGCAATTAATGAGCGAGGAAAAGCAGCTTCGCAGACTTCGGCTGCGCGTCGGCATGATCTTCCAGCAGTTCAACCTGTTTCCCCATCTCACCGCCGGGCAAAACGTCATGCTCGCCCAGACCGTGGTGAAGAAAACGCCGAAGGAGGAGGCGCGGACAATCGCCTCCGAAATGCTGGAGCGTGTGGGTCTCGGCCATCGCTTCGACGCCTATCCGGAAGAGCTGTCAGGCGGCCAGCAGCAGCGCGTCGCCATCGCCCGCGCCCTTGCGATGAAGCCGGATGCGCTTCTTTGCGACGAGATCACCTCCGCGCTCGATCCCGAACTTGTCGCGGAAGTTCTTGCTGTCGTTCGCCAGCTCGCCTCGGAGGGCATGACGCTTTTGATGGTGACCCACGAGATGAGCTTTGCCCGCGACGTCTGCTCGCGCGTCGTCTTCATGCATCAGGGCAAGGTGCACGAAGTCGGTCCGCCGGAGATTTTCTTCACGCAGCCGAAAACGCCGGAGCTGAAACAGTTCATCGGCTTGAATTGAATGCGGGAGATCCCTCGCGGAGCGATCAGTTAACTTTCGCGTGCGCTTCGAGACACGCACGCGCATCGACACGGGCCTTGAGGCGCAGGCACATCAGATAGATGCCGCCGAACTTGCGTTGAAGGAAGAGCGTGTCGACGGGCGGCACCAGATAGACCTGCCGATCCTCGGCAAGTTTCATGCCCTCTTCGCGCATCGTTTCGAAGATCTCTTCCTCTCCGAAATCGAACCGCGTACCCCGGTTAAGGAGACCTGCGGCGAGTTCGAAAAGATCGAGGATTTTTGCGCGTTTGGGAGCCGGCACGACGTCGCTGATAAGGCCAAGCTCCCTTAGGGCGTGGTTCGCGCCTTCCCGGTCGACGGCGAGGGCGGCGCGCATCAGGGCGCGGCAGTCTTCGACCAGCTTTTCGGGAAACGACCGTGTCGCACCGAAATCGAGAAGGACGATCCGCTCGTCCCCTGGCTCTGCACCCCGTTCGACGCGAAAGTTCGCCAGATTGGGGTCGGTCTGCATCGTCCTGAAGACGAAGAGCTCCTTGAGGGAGAGTTCGATGAGGCTGGCAGCGGTGCGATCCCGTGTGGCCTGATCGGCAGTGAAGAGCGTCTCGATCGGCGCGCTGTCGATATAACTCATCGCGAGAACTTCACTGGTGGAAAAATCCTCATGCACCTTTGGCAGGAGAAAGCGCGGATCGTCCTTCAGGAACTCGCGAAAGCGGGTGAGGCATTGCGCCTCATGTTCGTAATCGGCCTCTTCATGAAGCTGGCGCTTGGCTTCGCTCAGCAACGTCGAGACATCCAGCTGGCGCGGGATGAGACCGGTCATCCTCAGAAGCGTCGCCACGTTGTCGACGTCGCTGTCGATGGAGCGGACGATACCGGGATACTGGACCTTGATCGCAAGGTCCCGGCCGTCATGGGTCAGGGCGCGGTGGACCTGCCCGATGGAGGCGGCGGCGATGGGACGATCCTGAAAATATTCGAACCGCTTGCGCCAGTCCCGGCCCCAGTTGCGCGAGAGGACGGCTTCGAGCTGATGCCCTGGCATCGGATCGGCATCGGACCGCAGCTGACCCAGGATTTCGGCGAGCTCAGGCGGAAGGAAGTCGCCGGCATCCATGGAAACCAGCTGGCCGAGCTTCATTGCGGCGCCGCGCAGTTCGGAAAGCTGGTTCGTCACCCTGCGGACATTGCCGGGGGTCAGCAGAAGATCGGAAAGGCGCGGCCGCTGTCCGCTGGCAAGCCGCCCGGCCCCTTCAAGCAGAACGTTTCCGGCGAGGCCCCCCGCCATGCCGCCGAACCGCGTCAGCCTGGAAAGCCGGCTGCTCGGCACGGGCCGCTCTCTCGAAGATCGATCTCTTGGCGCCATCAACATCGTTCCGTCGTGTAATGCCTCGCTTAGATGGCGCGTCAGCCTGCCTCTGCCATCGATCGGGTCCCACCTGCGACCCTTTGCCGGAGGCTCGGCTTCTTGGAATTCTGGCGCTGCGGGGCAGGGGGCACCTTTCGTCCTCGATGAAATTGCGCGAAGGCAGGCCGCATGACGAGACAAGACGCGATCCGGCGGCCATGAATTACGATGTCATCATTCTGGGTGCCGGGGGCGCGGGCCTCATGGCGGCCGCGACGGCGGGCCAGGCAGGGGCGCGTGTTCTCGTCCTCGACCATGCCAGAGAGGCCGGCAAGAAGATCCTCATCTCCGGCGGCGGGCGCTGCAATTTCACGAACATGAATGTCGAGCCCGGCTGTTTTCTTTCGGAAAACCGGCATTTCATGAAGTCGGCGCTGAAGCGCTACACCCAGTGGGATTTTCTGGCGCTGGTCGAAAAGCACAAGATCGCTTGGCACGAAAAGACGCTGGGCCAGCTTTTCTGCGATGGGTCGGCCCGGCAGATCGTCGACATGCTTCTTGCCGAATGCGCACGCGGCGGCGTCGAAATCAGGCTCGGCACGAAGATTGGTGAGATCGGACATGTCGACGGGCGTTTCACGCTCGGCCGCGACAATGCACCGAACCTCGTGATCGCGACGGGCGGACCGTCGATCCCGAAGATGGGCGCATCGGCGATCGCCTACGAGATCGCCGAGCGCTTTGGGCTCGATCTCGTCGCGCCGCGTCCCGCGCTCGTGCCGCTGACGCTCGGCAAGGACGAGCAGCTCTTCCGGGAGATTTCCGGCATCGCCTGTCCGGCGGTTGCGAGCGTTCGCGATGTCAGCTTCGAAGAGGCCGTGCTCTTTACCCACAAGGGCCTTTCGGGACCGGCGATCCTGCAGATTTCATCCTATTGGAAACCGGGCGAGAGGATTTCGCTCTGTCTCGACCCGGCGGCGCTCGAACGGCTGAAAGCGGCAAGACGGGCGATGCCCAAGGCCGGCCTCAAGGCAGCGCTTTCGGAATTCCTGCCGAACCGTCTCGCCGATGCCCTGGCGGTCCGGATCGATCTCGACAAGCGCCTTGGCGATTGCGCCGATACGGATCTCGAACGCGCCGCGGAGAGCCTGAGTGCGCTGACCTTCCGGCCGTCGGGCACGGAGGGGTATGCGAAAGCCGAGGTAACGGCCGGCGGGATCGACACGAACGGCCTTTCGTCGAAGACGATGGAAGCGCAATCGGTGCCCGGCCTTTATGCGGTCGGTGAAGCGGTGGACGTCACCGGCTGGCTTGGCGGCTATAATTTCCAGTGGGCCTGGGCTTCGGGCGTTGCCGCCGGAAAGGCGCTCGCGGAAAAGGCGAGGGCGGCCGCCGGATAGCGACCGCCAGATTGTCAGAACGAACAGGCGCTTTCCGGCCGGTCGAGGCCAAGCGTATCGAGGTTCGAGACCTGATGCAGGAAGCCTTCCTGCGGCGAGGCCGAGACGACGGAATCTTCGGTGGCGAGAATCACCGGCTGGCGCAGCTGCCAGTTCCAGTCGCGGAATGTCAGTCGCTGGCCCTTGAACGCGGCAACCGTGAAGTCATCGGACTTGATGAACGCGTCGAGCACGGCCGGGTCCGTGGACTGGGTGCGCGAGGCCGCTTCGCCGACGACACGGACCGCCGTCCAGGCCTGCATGTCCTTTGCTTCCATCCGCCGGCCGGACGCATCCTCGAACCGGTTCTGGATCTGCGCGCCGCCCCATTGCTCGCTGGCCGGATGCCATGATCCTGCCGTCAGGCCCGCTGTGCCGGCTACCGGACGCGGTATCCAGGTGCGCCACGGCACATAGGACCCGAAGACCTCGGATTCGTCTGCGACGAGCAGCACGTCGTGGTCCGGCAGGTCCTGCAGGAAGACCGGAAGCTGACGCTGGACAAGCGCCTGTCCGGAATCGGTGGCTCGCGCGCCGCCCGCATCTTCGAAGGTCTTCTCGCCGACGATATTGCCGCCGAACTTCGTCGCCGAACGCTTCATGGCTTCGGCGAACTGCTTGTCCTCGTCGTGTTCGCCTGCGACGAGCGCCCAGTTCCGCCACTGCTTCCACATGAGATATTGCGCGAGCCCGTCCGTCAGCATGGCGTAGGAGGGTGCGGTGTGAAGCATGTTGGCGCGGCAATCCTCGTCGCGAAGCCGCGTGTCAAGGGCGCCCGCATTGAAGACGAGGGCATTCTTCTCAGTCGCGAGATCTGCGACCTTGAGCGTATCCTCGGCGTTGAGATCGGTGACGATGTAGTGGATGCCCGCGTCCAGCATCTCCTTGGCCGCAGGCAGAACATCCTCGCCGGGCTTCAGCGTCGCGAATTCGAGCGTGAATTTCTGGCCCATGAACGAGCCGGTCGTATCGTTGTCGTCGATGCCGACCCGTGCCCCGGCAATGCCGATATCCTCGGGCGGGATATCTAGAACCGAGAGAGCCAGCGTCGGCTCGTAGGTTCTGAGATAGCCTATCTTGACCTTGGCAAGCCGCTGTTGATTGTTTGTCGCAGCCGGCTCGCTGGCCGCTGCGGGCTCGCTGCTCTCCTGCGCCGCCGCAGCTCCCGCGCCGAACGCCAGCGACAGGGCGAGGGAGGTCGAAATCAACGCGGTTCGCGTGATCTCGGTCATCGATCGTATGGCCATGGCTTTACGCGTCTTTCCACATTCTCTGATCGTCTCCGCCCGTCGCCGTTCCGGTTTGATCACCGCGCTCTGCGCGTTAAACTTATGGCACGAGGCGGTGGGCACCGCTCCGGGAGAGTTTTTCATGGTTTTCAGTCATGTTCTTGAAGCCTTGGCGCCAAGGCAAGCTGGATTTTTTCCCGTTGTCGTCGCGGCGGCGCTTCTCTCTGCCGCGCCTGCGATGGCCAATAGCGATGGTGCGAGCGAAACCAAGGCGGGTGTGGGAGCGACAGCCACAGCTACAGCGGGCGAAGCTCCCGACGCCGATGCCGAAGCGGCGTCCGCCAGCGAGACGCAGACGGTCGCGGTCTTTCCCTTCGAACTGATCGATTCCAGCCTCGAAGGCGACATGATGGGTGAAAATCCCGACGAGACCGCGCGTCTTGCCAAAATGGCGCCGATGCTGCGGGAAGACATCGCGACATTGCAGGGATACAGAATTCTGGATACGTCCGCAGCCGACGAAAAGGTGGCGGGCGTCAATCTTCAATCCTGCGGCAATTGCGGCGTGACCTTCGCGAAGGATCTCGGGGCCGACATCGCGGTTCTGGGAACGGTTCAGAAAGTGTCCAACCTCATCCTCAACATCAACGCCTATGTCTACGATGTGGAGAACGGCCAACAGATCGCGCGCGGCAGCGCGGATATCCGCTCCAATACGGATCAAAGCTGGACGCGCGGCATCGACTACCTCTTCGACAATGTCCTCAAGGAACAGCTCGAGAACCGGCCTTGATCAGATTCCTCGCCAGCGTTTCCGGTCCCGATGAAGCGCTCGTCGCGCTTCGCGGCGGGGCCGACATCATAGACCTGAAGAACCCGGCCGACGGACCGCTTGGTGCCGTGTCGCCGGCGCTGATCGAGGCAACGATCGCCGCTGTCGGCGGCCGCCGTCCGGTTTCGGCCGTCGCGGGCAATTGCCCGATGGAACCGGAAGCAGTTCGTGCCGCGATAGAGCCTCGGCTGGAAGCCGATTTCGTGAAGATCGGCCTCTTTCCGGCCGGCATAGCGGCGAGCGAAGCGGTCGTCGAAGCGGCCGCGGACTTCAGCGAGCGCAGCCTCCTGATTGCCGTTCTCTTCGCCGATCAGGACCCCGATTTCGCCATTCTGGACAAGCTGGCGCAATGCGGCTTTTCTGGCGTGATGCTCGATACGATGGAGAAAGGCGCCGGTGGCCTGACCCGCCATCTGTCCTCCGCGCGGCTTCAGGATTTCGTCGCGCGAGGAAGAGAACGGAACCTGACGGTGGGGCTCGCCGGTTCTCTCGAGGTGCCGGATATTCCGCGCCTCGGTCCTCTCGCTCCCGATTTTCTCGGCTTCCGGGGCGCGTTGACATCGGGCGGGCGGGACGCAATGCTCGACGAGCGCCGCGTGGCCGAAATCGCAGCACTCATCGCCGGCGCTTTGCAATGGGATGCGGCTGAGCAGAGCGCCTCCGCGGCAACTGGTGCGAGTTCGAGCGTAAAAACGGTCATCGGCGACCGGGTCTTCGTGAAGGATCTCGTCGTTCCCTTGGAAATCGGCGCTTATGCCCACGAATACGGACGCCGCCAGGACATCCGTTTCTCTGTGGAAGCGATCGTCGAGCCGATTCCCGCCAGCGCCGAAACCATGGCGGATGTCTATTCCTACGACGTGGTAATCGATGCCATCAACGCTCTGGCCGAACGGGGCCATACGGTCCTCGTGGAAGAGCTCGCGACACGGCTTGCCGGAACGCTGCTGAAGGATCGCCGGGTTCGTCAGGTCACCGTTCGAGTCGAAAAGCTCGGGCTTGGTCCCGGTGCCGTGGGCGTGGAGATCGTCCGGCGCGCTGAGAGCGAAATGCAATAAGCCGGAAGCGCTATTTCGCCCTAAGTCTTTGTTTTTTTGTTGATACACTTCGAGAAGTCATGCAACGGTTCGAAATCATCTCCTGGGATCCGTTGCGAAGACCGTCAAAGAATGTTTCTCTTAGCCGACTACGGTGTTGTAACAATGCCGTCATTGCCGGACACACGCGAGGCTTGCGACGTTTGTAGATCAAGATGCGTAAGGGAGAAGTTGCAATGAAACATGTTTCTTTGGTCAAGCTGGGCGGCAGCTCCGTCCGCTCTCCCAATCTTCAGCGCTGGATCGCGGCGATCGAAAACGCGACGGAGCCGACCGTCCTCGTGCCCGGTGGCGGTCCTTTTGCCGACGCCATTCGCAAAATGCAGGCGCAGCTTGGATATGACGACGCGACGGCCCATGAGATGTCGGTTCTTGCGATGGAGCAGTTTGGTTGCGTTCTCCTGAACCTTTCCAAGCGCTTCGAGGCGGCAGGAAGTATCGACGAGATTCAGGCCGCGCTCGCAAAGGGCGCGATTCCCGTCTGGCGTCCGCGTGAGATGGTGATGAATGCCAGCGAGATCCCTCAAGACTGGACGGTCACGTCCGATTCTCTTGCAGCTTGGTTGCAGCACCAGCTGGGTGCTGGGCAGCTCTGCCTCGTCAAACTCATCGACGTGCCTGAAAACGCGACGGTCGATGTCTTGTCTCGCGCGGCCATTGTCGATGACGCATTCCCGTCCATGGTGTCCTATGGCACCCGGCTCTTTGTGGCCGGTCCCGCAGATCTCCCAACGGCGGCTCGGCGCTTTGCGGTGGGTGAAGTCCCCGGTCAAGAAATTCAGTTTCCTCAAATCCCCGTCGGTCAGGTTCAGGCGGCCGAGTGAGTCGAGCCCGCAAGGCTTGGCAAACCGGTCCGTTTCGCCGACATAGCGGTTCATGGCGCGCGAACGCATTCTCTTTCTGACAGGGCATCTGGCCCGCCCCCGGCTCGAACGCCTGATCGAAGGTCTTGGTGAGACCGAATTCGACTGGGCAATCGCCGATATCGGGGTAAAGGTCGCAGCGCTCGCGACCGGCGACATCATCGAGCGCCGCCTGAAAACCCCTGTCGAAGCCGACCGCGTGATGTTGCCCGGTCGCTGCCGCGCCGATCTCGATCGGCTGTCGGACCATTTCGGAGTTCCTTTCGAGCGCGGGCCGGACGAACTCGCCGACCTGCCGGCCCATCTCGGCCGCAAGGGACCGCCGCCAGACCTCACTCAAAATGCCATGCGGATCTTCTCCGAAATCGTCGATGCCTCGGCGCTTTCGGTGGACGAGATCGTCGCCCGCGCCCGCCCGATGCGGGCGGACGGCGCCGACGTCATCGATCTCGGTTGTCTGCCGGATACACCCTTTCCCCACATGGAAGACGCGATCGTCGCGCTGAAGGCCGAAGGCTTTGCCGTCAGCGTCGATTCGGCCGATCGGGACGAATTACGCCGCGCCATCATTGCTGGCGCCGACCACGTTCTCTCTCTGACGGAAGAGACGCTCGATCTGGCGGACGGTTACGACGTGATGCCGGTGCTCGTGCCGGCGGCGCCCCATGACATGGACTCCCTTGGCCGCGCCATCGAGAAGGCGCGGGCCATGGGCATCCGTTTCATGGCGGACCCGATCCTCGATCCCATCCATTTCGGCTTTTCCGCCTCGCTGGTTCGCTATCACCAGATCCGCGAGCGCTACCCCGACATCGAAATCCTGATGGGGACCGGCAATCTCACCGAGCTGACCGATGCCGATACGTCCGGCATCACGGCGATGCTGCTCGGCATCTGCTCGGAACTCGACATCGGCCATCTGCTGATCGTCCATGTGAGTCCGCACACGCGCAGGACGATTGCCGAGCATGATCTCGCGCGCCGCATGCTGTTCGCCGCGAAACGGGACAACGCCCTGCCGCGCGGCTATGCGCCGGGTCTTCTGCAGGCCCATGATGTCCGACCCTTCACCGCGACGCCGGAAGAGGTCGCCGAAATGGCGGCCGATGTGAAGGATCGAAACTACCGCATCCAGACGAGCGAGCGCGGCATTCACCTTTATAATCGCGACGTGCATGTCATCGAGCGCGATGCCTTCGACTTTTTCCCTCATATCGATGTGGGCGAGGATATCGGCCACGCCTTCTATCTCGGCGCGGAACTGCAGAAGGCGGAGATCGCCTGGAGCCTCGGCAAGCGCTATGCCCAGGACAATCCGGTCGATTTTGGGGTCGGTGCGGTTGTCCGCGAAGAAGACCGGACCCGCCTGGAAAAGGCCGGGCATACGTTGAAGGCGAAGACGAACGCCAAGCCAGAAACGGACGACGGCAGTTCGAAGTCGTAAGGTTCGAGTTGCCGGCAAGACGGGAGAGAAACCGGTATGCCCTATATCCGCGAAAGCGTGCTGACGACGAAATCGGCCGAAGGCGACGTGCATATTGCACCGCTCGGCATCATTCAGGAGGGTGAGCACTGGATCATCGCGCCGTTCCGTCCATCGACCACACTTCAAAATATCGAGGCCTCGCGCCGCGCTGTCGTGAACTACACCGACGATGCGCTGATCTTCGCCGGCTGCCTGACCGGCCGGAAGGACTGGCCGCTGACGGAAATTGCCGGTTGCGACATTCCTCGCCTCGAGGCGGCCCTGTCCCACGATGTTCTCGAAGTCGTCGACGTCCAAGAGGACGAACAGCGCCCGCGTTATCGCTGCAAGGTGATTTCCTCGCAAACCCACGCGCCCTTCACAGGCATGAACCGCGCCAAGGCCGCGGTTCTCGAAGCCGCTATCCTCGCCTCGCGCCTGCATATGCTGCCCGCGGAAAAGATCGAGGATGAGATCGCCTATCTGAAGATTGCCGTCGACAAGACCGCCGGCCCGGCCGAGCATCAGGCATTCGGATGGCTTCTCGAAAAGATCATCGAGCATCTGGCGCGCGTGGAGATGGAAGCGGGCGGATAATTCGAGACCAGGAAAAGGTTGGCGAAGAGTTCTTTTCCGGGCCGATCGACCTGCGTTTTCAGCCCTGGAACCAAGCGTTTCGCCAGTTCCAACATCGCATTCGTGCGCCCCGGCGGCGTTTCGCCGCTCAACGAAAACTGTGTTCACCCTCGAACCTTTTCGCGTCCCCCTTAGTTTCCCTGCAACTTCGAACGATTCCAGTTTGCCGCTTCCACTGAAGCGAGCCGGGTGGAGCGTCACGAAAAGCGAAGGGAATTCTCCGTGAACGTCACACTTTCAATCAACGGCAAGGACCACACGCTCGATATCGATCCGCGTACGTCCCTGCTCGATGCCTGCCGCGACCATCTTGCACTCACCGGCTCCAAGAAGGGCTGTGACCACGGCCAGTGCGGTGCCTGCACGATGCTCGTCAACGGCCGGCGCATCAACTCCTGCCTCACCCTCGCGGTGATGCACGAGAACGACACGATCACCACCGTCGAAGGTCTCGGCACTGCCGAGAACCTGCATCCGATGCAGGCCGCCTTCGTCGAGCACGACGGATATCAGTGCGGCTACTGCACGCCGGGCCAGGTCGTCTCGGCCGTCGGCATGCTCGGCGAGCTTGGCGATGGTTGGCCGAGCCACGTCACCAAAGACATCAAGTCCGGCACCGAACTCTCCGGCGATGAAATCCGCGAGCGTATGAGCGGCAATATCTGCCGTTGCTCGGCCTATCCCAATATCGTCGACGCGATCGAGACCGCAGCCGGCAAGACGAAGGAAACCGCATGAGACCGTTTGAATATTCCCGCGCAACCAGCGTCGGCGAAGCCCGGACGCTCGGCGGACGCTACATCGCTGGCGGCACCAATCTTCTGGACCTGATGAAGCTCGAGGTGGAGACGCCGGAGAAACTCGTCGACATCACCCGGCTTCCGCTCAATGAGATCAAGGAAACCGAAGACGGTGGCCTGAAGATCGGTGCGCTGGTTACGAACTCGGTCCTCGCGGCCGACGAGCGCATCCGAAAGAACTACGAGGTTCTTTCCCGCGCGCTTCTCGCCGGTGCGTCCGGCCAGTTGCGCAACAAGGCCTCCACCGGCGGCAACCTGCTTCAGCGCACGCGCTGCGGCTATTTCTACGAGACCTCGCGCCGCTGCAACAAGCGCGAGCCGGGCTCGGGCTGCGATGCCATCGGCGGCTTCAACCGCATCCATGCGATTCTCGGCCAGTCGAGCAACTGTATCGCGACGCACCCATCCGACATGGCTGTCGCGATGATGGCGCTCGACGCCGTGGTCGAGACTCAGCAGGCGGATGGCCATGAGCGCGAAATCCCGCTCCAGGACTTCTATCGCCTGCCCGGCGATACGCCGCATATCGAGAACGAGCTGAAAGAGGGCGAGCTGATCGTCAATATTCGGCTGCCCAATCCGAAGGCCGGCTATCACGTCTATCGCAAGGTCCGCGATCGGGCATCCTATGCCTTCGCGCTGGTTTCGGTGGCGGCGATCATCAAGACGGACGGCAACGCCATTTCCGAGGCCAGCATCGCCTTTGGCGGGCTTGCCCACAAGCCGTGGCGGGATCCGAAGGTCGAGAAAATGCTGATCGGCGAAACGCCGAGGCGCAAACTCTTCGAAGACGCAGCGGATGCGCTTTTGGCGGATGCTCAGGGCCAGGGCGAAAACGACTTCAAGATCCCGCTCGCGCGGCGCACCCTCATTTCTGTGCTCGCCGAAGCAACGCAAGGAGCGTGAACGATATGAACAAGCACGTCATGGACGAAGCGATCGGCGAGACGCGCCTCGATCGCAACACGCAAGGGGTGATCGGCAAGGGTACGCCCCGCTACGAAGGCCGATTGAAGGTCTCGGGCACCGCGCCCTACGCCTATGAGCATCTCGGCGGCGAGGATGTCGCCTATGGCTTCATCGTGCCGGCGACGATCGCCAAGGGCAAGATCAACTCGGTCGATACCAGCGCGGCCGAGGCGGTCCCCGGTGTCCTGACCGTCATTTCGGGTGACAAGATCGTGCGATCGGCCTCGCAGCCGATGGCTCCGGCTGCTCAGACCATCGACGGCGAAGTGTTTCACTACAACCAGCCGCTTGCGGTCGTCATCGCCGACACCTTCGAGACAGCGCGCCACGCGTCGAAGCTGGTCAAGGTGGACTATTCCGAAACCGAGGGTCGTTTCGACATCAGGGACCGCCACACGGTTCGTGAGCCGAGTTCTATGCCGATGAAGCCGCTTCAAGAGCGCGGCGATTTCGAACACGCCTTTGCAGAAGCGGAGGTCAAGTTTGACCAGACCTATACGACGCCGTCCTATCAGGCAGCGGCGATGGAGCCCCACGCAACCACCGCGACGTGGGATGGCACCCATCTGACCGTCTGGACCTCCCATCAGCTTCTCGAGACCGCGCCGGGCCAGCTGGCCAAGCACACGGGTATCGATGAAGACAAGATCACGGTCCACAGCCCCTATATCGGTGGCGGTTTCGGTTCCAAGCTGGGTATCGGTCCCGAGGCAATTCTAGCCGCCCATGCGACCATTGCCATTGGCAAGCCGGTCAAGATCGCCCTGACCCGCCAGAACGTCTTCCAGACGACCTCGCGGCGCGGCGAAACCGTGCAGCGGGTTCGCATTGGCGCGACGAAAGCCGGCAAGATCACCTGTTTTGCCCACGAGACGGATACGACGAATTCCCCGGGCAACGGCTTCTTCGAGCCATCCGGTATCTCGTCTGTCTTCCTCTATCCGGGTAAGGACAGGCTCGTTTCTCACAACATCGTCGAAACCGATGTCCTGATGGCTTCGGCCTGCCGCGCGCCCGGCGAGGCGACCGGCATGCTCGCGACCGAGAGCGCGCTCGACGAGCTCGCGGAAAGCCTCGGCATCGATCCGGTGGAGTTTCGTCGGATGAACGAGCCGGAGGTCAATCCGCAGACCGACACGCCGTTCTCGTCGCGTCGTCTGATGGATTGCATCGACGAGGGTGCGAGACGCTTCGGGTGGTCGGATCGTCCGCAAAAGCCGGCATCGCGCCGGGAGGGCGAGTGGTTGATCGGTTACGGGATGGCGTCTGCCAGCCGCAAGAACGACCTGATGGAGTCGTCCGCGGAGATCGAGATGGCAGCCGACGGTCGTGCGACGGTTCGCACGGGTATGACGGATATCGGCACCGGCACCTATACAATCCTGCAGCAGATCGCGGCGGAAATGCTCGGCCTGCCGCTCGATATGGTGGATGTGGAACTGGGTGATTCCCGATACGCGCCGTCTTCGGGCTCGGGTGGGTCCTGGGGTGCGAACTCGGCCGGCTCCTCCGTCTATGTCGCTTCGCTCGCCCTTATCCGTGAGCTTGCAAGCCGCATCGACGCCGATGCGGAGACGCTGACGCTCAAGGATGGCCATGCCATTTCGGGCAACAAGCAGATCCCGTTCTCGGATATCCTGAAGGGCGAGTCGATCTCCGTGACCGGCAAGATCGAGCCGGGCAAGCAGGCCAAGGAGACTCACCAGGCGAGCTACGGCGCGCATTTCTGCGAGGTCGGCGTCAATGTCGTGACGGGCGAAACCCGTATTCGCCGTCTTTTGACTGTCGGCGCAGCGGGCCGCATTCTCAACGAGAAGACGGCGACGTCACAGTGCTATGGTGGCCAGATCTGGGGCATCGGTTACGCGCTCGAGGAAGATCTCGTCATCGACAAGCGCAACGGCCTGATCGTCAATCACGATCTTGCCGAGTACCACGTGCCGGTTCACGCGGACGTGCCGAAGCTCGATGTCGTGCTGCTTGAGGACCGTGATCCCCATGCGAGCCCGCTCGCTGGCAAGGGCATCGGTGAGCTGGCGATTGCCGGCGTCGGTGCCGCGATCACGAATGCGATCTACAACGCTTGCGGTGTGCGCATCCGCGACTACCCGGCGACGCTGGACAAGGTGCTCGCCGGCCTGCCGGACGACTATCTGACGGCTGCGTGAGTAAAAACATCGAAACTTGAAAAAGGGTCGGGAAACCGGCCCTTTTTTTGCGTAAATGCCGTCTCCTATCGAATCCTCGACAAGACGACGGTGCCTATGACGCTTCGAACCTTCTATCCGCCGATCCAGCCCTATGAAACCGGCATGCTTGATGTCGGCGATGGCCATCAGGTCTATTGGGAGCGCTGCGGCACGAAGGGCGGCAAGCCGGTCGTGTTCCTGCATGGCGGACCCGGCGGCGGATGCAATGCCGATCAGCGCCGCGTGTTCGATCCCGGCCGCTACGATATTCTGCTGTTCGATCAGCGCGGCTGCGGGCGCTCGACGCCGCACGCATCGCTCGACGCCAACACGACATGGCATCTGGTCGCCGATATCGAGCAGCTTCGTGCCGAGGTGATGGGGTGCGAAAAGTGGCAGGTCTTCGGAGGCTCCTGGGGCTCGACCCTGGCGCTCGCCTATTCCGAAGCCCATCCCGAGCGCGTCAGCGAACTCGTGCTTCGTGGCGTTTATCTCGTCACCAGCGCGGAACTCGACTGGTACTACAAGTTCGGTGTCTCGGAGATGTATCCGGATGAGTTCGAGCGCTTTCAGGACCCGATCCCGGAAGCCGAACGCGGTGACATGATCGCGGCCTATCGAAAGCGACTGACGGGCGAGGACGAGGCCGAAAAGCTGGCCGCGGCGAAGGCCTGGAGCACCTGGGAGGCGCGCACGATCAAGCTTCACCCGAGCGACGAACTGGCCGCGCACTTTTCCGACGGTCATTTCGCGCTCGCTTTCGCGCGCATCGAAAACCACTATTTCACCCATCGCTGCTGGCTGGAGGAAGGGCAGCTCCTGCGCGATGCGCACAGGCTTTCGGGAATTCCCGGCGCGATCATCCACGGACGCTACGACATGCCATGTCCCGCGCGCTCGGCCTGGTCCCTCTCCAAAGCCTGGCCCGATGCCGCGTTTCATCTGGTCGAGGGGGCCGGCCACGCCTTCGACGAACCGGGTATCCTCGACAAGCTGATCGAGACGACGGACCGGTTCGCCGAGTAAAATCGTCCGACTTCAAACGAGAAGAGCCATAGGAAGCGGCCCCGGCTAAGTGTTTGACGTTGTGTCGCGGGAACCGGCAGCCGCGCTGTCCGTATCGATAAAGACACCTCAATTTAAACCGAACGGACATATTGATGGACTATCCCCATCCCAGACCGGTCGCATCGATCGGCGGACAGCCGATCCATGCGATGTTTTCGCAATTTCCGACCGTCTGCTTCACGCTCGTCTTGTTGACGGACATCTTCTACGTCCTCACCACCAATCTGATGTGGCAGGACTTTTCCGCCTGGCTTCTTCTGGCAGGGCTCGTTTTCGGCGGCGTCGCTCTCATTGCCGGTGTCGTCGACCTCATCGGCAGCCGAGGTATCCGCGAACAATCCTCGACCTGGCCCTATGCGGCCGGCTTTCTCGCGGCGATGATCCTCGCCTTCTTCAATAGCCTCGTTCACGCCGGTGATGGCTGGACGGCAGTCATGCCCTGGGGGCTCGTGCTGTCGGCCATAACGGTCATCGTCGTCTTCATGACCTCCTGGCTCGGTCGGTCCCTGGTTTTCAACGATGGCGTGGGAGTTTCGAACTATGAGTAAGTCTATCCGTATCACACGCGCGCTCGCTCTTTCCGCGAGTGCGGGCGCCATGCTCGCGCTCGGCGCATGCAGCGACAACGATTTCGATCTTTCCCGCCAGTTCGGTGCCGATCCGGCACTGCCTGAGCCGACAAGTTCGATCCTGCCGGCCATGAAGGTCGCAACGGTTGTCGGTTGGGCCGAAGAAGAGACGCCGACCGTTCCCGAAGGCCTGACGGTCACGCCTTACGCGCAGGATCTCGGCAATCCGCGCACGGTCCATACACTGCCGAACGGCGACGTGCTGGTCGTCCAGTCGAAGGGGCCGAGCGGCAAGCCGCTCAATCGGCCGAAGGACTATATTCGTGGCTGGATCATGTCGATCGCCCATGGTGGCGGTGGTGGCGACGCGCCGGAAACCAACAAGATCACGCTTCTGCGCGACACGAACCGCGATGGTGAGGTCGACGAGCGCTCTGATCTCCTGACCGATCTCGCTTCGCCCTTCGGCGTTGCATGGGTAGATAACACTCTCTACGTCGCGACGACCGAGGCCGTTGTCTCCTACCCCTACGAACTTGGACAGGCGCAGATCTCGGAGCAGCCGACGCTTCTGACGCCCTTGCCGGGCGGGCCGATCAACCATCACTGGACGAAGGATCTCGCGCTCAGCCCCGATGGCGAAATGCTCTATGCCTCGGTCGGCTCGAATTCGAACATCGTCGAGCGGGGCCTGGAAGCAGAGAAGGGCCGGGCAGCGATCTGGGAGATCGACCGTGAAACGGGCGCTTCGCGGGTCTTCGCGTCGGGCCTGCGCAATCCAAACGGGCTCACATTCCATCCCGAGACGGGCGAACTCTGGACCGTCGTCAACGAGCGAGACGAGCTCGGACCGAACCTCGTGCCCGATTACATGACCTCGGTTAAGGAAGATGGCTTCTACGGCTGGCCGTGGAGCTATTACGGCGACCATGTCGACGAGCGTGTGATGCCCCGTCGTCCCGACATGGTCTCGCAGGCGATTTCGCCGGACTACGCCCTGTCGAGCCACGTCGCCGCGCTGGGCCTCACATTTTCCTATGGTTCGGCTTTGCCCGAGCAGTACGCCAATGGCGCCTTCATCGGCGAGCACGGATCGTGGAACCGCGACCAGTTCAACGGATATCATGTGGTCTATGTGCCGTTCGAGAACGGCAAGCCCTCCGGTGATCCGCAGGAGGTCGTGACCGGGTTTCTCGACGGCGACGATGCCCGCGGCCGTCCGGTCGGTGTCGGGATCGACGGAACCGGCGCTCTGCTCGTTGCCGACGATTCCGGCAATACGGTCTGGCGCGTTGCGGCGGCCGATGGTTCGACGACCGACGAGCCCATCGGCACGGACAGGGTGTCCATGGCCCAATCGGGAAATTCGAACCAGCAGCCGAGCGGAGACGGGCAGAACGCGCAGGACACGTCGGCAGGCGACCAGCCGGCTGATACCGCACCGCAAGCGTCCGGCGAGCAGTCGTCAAGCTCGACGACCGAGCCCTCCCAGACCGAAGTCGCGCCAGCCGTTCTGCCAGAGGGAACGGTCGATGAAGGCTCCAGTCAGGGCCAATAGAGAGCATTGATGAGCGCGGGGAGGCGAACCGTCTCCCCGTGAGCCGTTTTTCTCTAAACGGCTCCCGTTTCCAATGCGTCGCTCGCTTTGGCATGGACGTCGCCTATTTCATTGCTTCGCCTGTTCGTGGCAGCGTAGCTGCTGAGCGAAACCGGCGGAGCACTCCATGTTCATCAGCGTCTTCGACATCTTCAAGATCGGCATCGGTCCATCGAGCTCCCACACGATCGGCCCCATGGTGGCGGCGACCCGCTTTCTGGACGAGGTGCGGGCCCTGCCGGGCGAGGGCGAGACGCCTGTGCGTCTTCGCGTGCGGCTGCACGGCTCGCTGGCCTGGACCGGCAAGGGCCATGCGAGCGACAACGCCGTCTGTCTCGGCCTTCTCGGCGAGCGGGCCGATCAGATCGACCCGGACGACATCCAGCCGCTTCTGGAACAGCTCAAGACCGCCAGGCATATCGAGGTCGATGGCCTCGGCCGCCTTGCCTTCGATCCCGAGACCGATCTCGTGTTCGATTACGACACCCGGCGTGAAGGCCATGCCAACGCCATGACCTTCGAAGCCTATGACGATGCCGGGACGCGTATCCTGCGTTCGATCTATTATTCGGTGGGCGGCGGCTTCGTCATGTCGGAGGCCGAACTCACCGCGTCCAAGGAAAACCGCCAGGGCGGCCTCGAAGAGGGCAAGAAGGCCCTCGGCTATCCTTATCCTTTCGGGACGGCGGTGGAGATGCTCAAGATGGGCCGCGAGAGCGGGCTCACCATCGCCGAGATGAAGCGGGCCAATGAGGAAATCCACCTCGATCGTCACGCGCTCAACGACCGGATCGACCATATCTGGGATGCCATGCGCGGCTGCATCGATCGCGGCATGAGCCAGGATGGCCAGCTGCCCGGCGGTCTCAAGGTCAAGCGGCGCGCGAAACGCATCGCGGAGCGCCTCACCGCCGACGAGGGCCGCAACCAGACCCAACCGTATTCGAAGAACGACTGGCTCTCGGTCTATGCCATGGCCGTCAACGAGGAGAACGCGGCCGGCGGGCGCGTCGTCACCTCACCAACCAACGGCGCGGCCGGCGTCGTGCCCGCCGTCATCCGCTATTATCGCGATCATTGCATCGGCGCGAGTGACGAGGGCATCCGCACCTTCCTCCTCGCGGCAGCCGCGATTGGCGCGCTGGTAAAGCACAATGCCTCGATCTCCGGGGCCGAAGTCGGCTGCCAGGGCGAGGTGGGTTCGGCCTCGGCGATGGCGGCTGCCGGTCTCTGCGCGGCGCTGGGCGGCACCAACGAGCAGGTGGAAAACGCCGCCGAAATCGCGCTGGAGCACCATCTCGGCATGACCTGCGATCCGGTGAACGGTCTCGTTCAGGTGCCCTGCATCGAGCGCAACGGCTTCGGCGCGATCAAGGCCGTCTCCGCCGCTTCGCTCTCCCTTCACGGCGACGGCACCCATTTCATGCCGCTCGACAACTGCATCGAGACCATGCGCCAGACCGGAATCGACATGTCCGAGCGCTACAAGGAAACCTCACAGGGCGGTCTCGCGGTCAACCTGCCTGAGTGCTGAGCACGCCGCTTCAGACGATGCTTATCGCTGGAGATGCCGCGTCAGCCGGGCCTCGGCGAAGTTCGTCAGGCGGCGAAGGATTTCGACGATGACGAGATAGAGAAGCGCTGCCCACACATAGGCCTGCAGATCGAAGGTCTTCGCATAGGTCTGCCGGGCGACGCCGAACAGGTCGTAGACGGTGATGATCGCGATGATCGCCGAGCCCTTGACCAGAAGAATGAGTTCGTTGGCATAGGGGCGAAGCGCGACGATCATCGCCTGGGGCAGCACGATGCGCGAAAAGATGACGGGCCGCGAAATTCCAAGGGAACGGCCGCCCTCCCATTGCCCTATGGGAACGCTCTCGATCGCGCCACGCAGGATCTCCGCCTGATAGGCCGCCGTGTTGAGCGCCAGCACGAACAGCGCGCAGTACCAGGCCTCGCGAAAGAACCACCAGAGTCCGACGCTCTGGAACGCCTCGCGGAATTCTCCGAACCCGTAATAGACGAGGAAGATCTGGGCGATCAGCGGCGTGCCGCGAAAGAAGTAGACGAAGGCGAAGGAGGGCCAGCGGGCCAGCGGGTTGGACGACATGCGGCCGAACGCGAAGGGCAGGGAGACCAGCGCTCCGCACACGAAGCTGGTGACCACGAGGGAGATCGTGACCCAAAGCCCTTCGAGATAGCGCATCCCGTAGCGCTCGAAATAGGCCGAACTCCAGTTCGAAACGATGTAATATGCGATCGCCAGAAAGATCGCGGCCCAGACCGATGCAAAGAGAATGCCGGCGAGGCCGGGCCGCCGTTTTTCTTCAGGCGGCGGAGCGCTTGCGGTCAGGTCGGTCATCGCGCGGCCTCCCCACGTTTGGACCATCGTTCTATGATGCCGATGGCAATCGAGGAGACGAGTGTCAGGACCAGATAGAGCAGGATCGCGGTTCCGAAGAAGAGGAAGGGTTCGCGGGTGACGCGCGAGGCGATCTGGGCCTCGCGCAGGATCTCGCCGAGGCCGATGACGGAGACGAGGGCTGTATCCTTCAACAGGATCATCCAGAGATTGGATAGGCCGGGCAGGGCGATGCGGATGAGCTGCGGAAAGATGACGAGGCGCATGGTCGGGATCTTGCCGAGACCGAGCGAGTTCGCCCCCTCGAACTGCCCCTTCGGGATCGCCCGGAAGGCGGCCACGAACACTTCCGACGCGAATGCGGAGAAGACGAGACCGAGGGCGATCATGCCGGACTGGAAGCGCGACAGCGACATATCCATCAGGCTCGTTGCGTCGCTGAAGCTCTTCAACAGGCCATTGACGCCGAAATAGACAAGAAACAGCGTCAGCAGCTCGGGCAGGCCGCGAAAGAGCGTCGTGTAGATATTTGCCGAGTGAAACAGCAGACGGTCGCCGGACTGCTTGGCAAGCGAGAGCAGGAAGCCGGCTGCAAGGCCGAGTGGCAGGGTGCAGATGGCGAGCGCCGCCGTGACGAGGAAGCCGCTCGCCATCTGGTCGCCCCAGCCGGTATCGCCGAAACTCAAGAGGGTCAGTGCTTCCACGAAAGACCTCCGGCAGCGAGGTCTGCGATGGTGCCACGGGAAACGATGCGTTTCGTTGCCGACCGTGTTCCACGCGATATGTTCATGCGTGAGCCAAATCTGTCTGGAGATCTCTCATGAAGCTCAGCCGCCGCCATTTCGTCGCCGGAGCCGCAACCGCTCCCGTTCTCGTACAACTCTCGACCCGGACCGCTGCCGCGCAGGATGCTGCCTCGAACGCCGGATCGCAAGGCGCGTCCGCGGGTTCGGGTGCCTCGACACGGCAGCAGATCCTGCCGATCCAGCGGATCAGCGCCGGCGACAATATCGTCACTGCCATTTCCGACGGCTATCTCGATATCAGCCTCGACCTTCTGTCGAATATCGATGCGAGCGAGGCGACCGACATCCTGGCATCCAAGTTCCAGGGCGAACAGCCCGTCACGACCGGCATCAACGCCTATGTCGTCGAAGCAGGCGACCGCCTCGTCCTGATCGATACGGGCGGAGCCGGCGCGTTCCCGGAAATGGGCAATCTGAAGGATCGCCTGGGTGCCGCCGGCTTCGATGCCGCAGCAATCACCGATGTCATCATGACCCATCTGCATCCCGATCACGTCGGCGGCCTCGTTCTGGATGGGGAACTCGCCTATCCGAACGCCGATGTCCATGTTCATCAGACGGAATACGATTATTGGACCTCGATGGAAAACCGGGACGCCGCCCCTGAATCGGCGCGCGGCTTCTTCGACACGGCGCGCACCGCCATGGAGACGGCCGGCGACAAGGTGAAGACCTTCACCGGCGAAACCGAGGTCGTTCCCGGCATCACCTCCCGCGAGCTCTTCGGCCACACCCCAGGCCATACCGGCTACATGATCGGCGAAGGCGAGGACGGTCTCTTCGTCTGGGGCGACATCGTCCATGTCGGGCCGATCCAGTTCGCCCGTCCCGAGGTCGGGATCGCGTTCGATGCCAATCCGGAACAGGCGATCGAGACGCGCAAGCAGGTGCTCGAGGACGTCGCGAGCAATCGCACCCGCATCGCCGGCATGCATATCGCTTTTCCGAGCTTTGGCCATGTGGTGGCCTCGAACGGGGAGGGGGAAGCCTACCGGTTCATTCCGTCGGACTGGCAGTATCAGTTCGGCGCGTCCAACGGCTGATCGGCCGGACGTTCGTCCGCTCGAACGCGGAAAAGGCCGGCGCGACAATCCTCGCGCCGGCTTAATCATGTCTGACGGTGCCGGGAGAGCCGGCAAGCGGCTTACTCGCCGTAGACGTCGAAGTCGAAATACTTCGACTGGATTTCCTCATAGGTGCCGTCTTCGCGGATCGCCACGATCGCGTCGTTGACCATCTTCTTGAGCTTTTCGTCGCCCTTTCGAAGGCCGATGCCGATGCCCTTGCCGTAGATCTCTTCCTTGGCGGGAAGCGTTGCCACAATCTTGCAGCAGGAGCCGCCGTCGCTCTTCAGCCATTCGTCGAGCACGACGACGTCATCGACGACGGCATCGACGCGGCCGGACTCGATGTCGAGCTGGTATTCCTGGGCCGAGGGATATTCGCGGACTTCCGAGTCCGGGAAATACTCGCGAGCTGCCTGGGCATGGGTGGTCGAAACCTGTGCGCCGATCACCTTGCCTGCGAGGTCTTCCGGCGTGGCGCCGGAGATGTCGGCGTCTTTCAGCGTTACCAGCGCCGGCGGCGTGTTGTAGTATTTGTTGGAAAAGTCGATCTGTTCCTCGCGTTCCTCGGTGATCGACATGGAGGCGATCAGAAGATCGAAATTGCCGTTCTGCAGCGCGGGGATCATGCCTTCCCATTCCTGGGTCACGAAGCTGCACTCGACCTTCATCTGCGTGCAGAGCGCCTTGGCGATATCGACGTCAAAACCCATCAATTCGCCGGAGGCGTCGGTGTAGTTGAACGGAGGATAAGCACCTTCCGTGCCCACGACGACCTTCGACCAGTCCTTGTCGGCATCGCTTTCCTGGGCGAAGGCCGGAGCGGCGGTGAAAATCGTCGCGGAGACGAGAGCGGTGGTCAGGAACTTCAGCATGGATACCCCATGATTCTTATTGTGTGGTGTCCGGCAACCGGCCGGAGGTGAACCGCCACCGCCTGTAAAAAAGGCATGGCGCGGATTGCGGCAATGTTGGCATGGATTTCGTCACGAAGACAATCGATTCTCTGCGCGCCGATTTCTCAGGCCAGACGGTTTGCCGCTTCGGCGAGGTCTTCCGGCGTGTTGATATTGGCGAAAGGATCGAAGCCGTCGCCATTTTCATTGTCGTCGAAGGCGACCGTTCGATAGCCGACATGGTCGAAAAAACGGTGCAGCGCCCGAGGGCGCTCATCGTCGAGCCATTGTGTCAGCGTGGACAAGAGCGTGACCGGCCAGAGCGAGACCGTCGGGTGCAGGCGGCCGCCATGTTCGGCGGCGACGATCTCCCGCTCCGAGGCTTGAGCGAGAAGACGCGTTGCGACATCGCGGGGCAGGAAGGGCGTATCCGACGGAAGGACGAGGGCATGCGTCGTTCCCTCGTAATCCTCATCGAGCGTTGTCAGTCCGGTTTCGATCCCCGCGAGCGGTCCCTGGAACCCTTTTCGGATATCCGGCACCACGGCATCGCCGAAGGCGTCGAAGCTGCCGTCGGCAGGGGCGTTGACGAGGATCGGCGACAGCCCGTGAAGCCGCTCGATCACGTGAGCGATCATGGGTCTGCCCGCGAGCGAGCGCAGCGGTTTGGGATCGCCATCGCCCATGCGCGAACCACGGCCGCCTGCAAGAATGATCGCGCCCGCCCTCATGCCTCGGACACACGCGGCGCGAGAAGCGAAAAGACGAGCGCCAGGACCGCCGCCACCAGCATCACCAGAACCAGATTGGTTGCAGCATAGGGACCGATCGCGAAAGCTGCTGCAACCGTTGATGCGACGGCTCCAAGGCCGATCTGCGCCGAGCCGAGAAGCCCGGCGGCCGCGCCCGCCGCATCCGTTCTGACGCTGACGCCGCCGGCGGTTGCAGAGGGGAGCGTCATGCCGTTGCCGATCCCGAGAAGAATCATCGGCCCGAAAAGGGTGAGCGGCGTCAGAATGCCGAACAGGATGGGAATCAGGATCGTCAGAACCGCCAGGAGAGTGAGAACCGAGCCTGCGACCATCATCCGCTTGATGCCGACGCGTTCGGAGATGCGTCCGGTGATGAAGTTGCCGATCGCATAACCGAGCGGGCACAGGATAAACCAGACGCCGTATTGCGCGGGGGTGAGATGGAGGAGTTCGACAGAAACGAAGGTCGCGCCGCCGAGAAAGCCGAAAAAGGCGGCGGTGATGAAGGAGCCAACGCCGGCATAGATCCAGAAGCTTTTCTCGGAAAACAGCTTGCCGTAATTGGAGAGCTGGCGCGTCACGGGCGCACCCAGATTGGGATTGGTCTCGTTGAGGTCGAAGAGGACGAGAGCCAACGTCACCCCGCCGAGCGCCATCAGCATCCAGAAGACGCTGCGCCAGCCGAGCATCGTATCCATGACGCCGCCGATCGCCGGGCCGATCATCGGCGCGACCGCAAGACCCATGGTGACATAGCCGATCATCGCCGCAGACCGCCGCCGGGAATACACATCGCGGATGATGGCGCGGGATAGGGCGATGCCCGTCGCGCTCGCCGCCTGGACGATCCGGCCGACAAGAAACCAGCCGATCGTTTCGGCAAAGAGGCAGATCGCGGTGCCGAGGAGGAAAAGCACGATGCCGCCGATGATGACCGGGCGGCGTCCGAACCGGTCGGACAGGGGGCCTGCGATGATCTGCAGAACGGCCACCGCGACGAGATAGAGCGACAGGCCGAGGCTGACGGTCGGTCCATCCGTGCCGAGGGTTTCGGCGATGGTCGCCATGGACGGGATGAAGATATTGATCGCGAGGGGCGAAATGGCTGAGGCGATCATCAGCGTGATCAGCATCGGCTTTCGGGCGCTCTCACCGGGAACGGAAGTGGTCGGTACGGAGGTCAACAGGAACGGCCCATGAACTGCGGGAGGATGGCGCGGCACTTTCGGTTCGAACCGAAGGCCTTGCCGTGCGTCTTTACACGCGTTCGGCATATAGGGCCGCCGCAAAATTGGGGAGGCTGTTCATTCCTGCGTGAGCTATCTCGCGCGTTATGATCGATCCAGGCCCGGAAAACCGGCACATAGGGTGCCGGATCATCGTTACATTTCAACAGATTTCTGCAACGCGACGTCAGAAGTTTCCAACGATTATCCTTTCGTCAAGACTTTGATGCAGGAGCGAAAGGACACATGATGATTTCCTCATCGACAGACCGTGATTACAGCAGCTCTGCCATTGCGGCATGGCCGATCATTGAACCGGCCATCCGCCCGTTCCCGTTACCACCCGACACCACATTCTCGCTCTCGGGAGAATCGCGAAGGGGCGATGGCGAAAGCGTCGGCTTCGCGTTTCGGCAGCCGATGCCCGGCTGGAGCGAGACGGCGCCGAAGATATCCGGTGCCGAGGAATGGGCCCGGGCAATCGCCATTCAGGTCGAGTTGCAGGTGCGGTCCACCATCCAGGCGCCGCCGCAAACCCGTACGATCGACATGCTGGGTGACGAGGCCGAACTCGAGGGCGCTGCCGCCGTCGGCCTCGTGGTGATCGCCTATTCGGAAAATGCCGGAGCGAGCGAAGCCGCTGCGAGCCGGTAGGAGCGAGGCGGTCTTTCCGGTTTTCCTCAGGCACGCACGAGGCCCGCTGTTCAAAAGCGGGCCTCGTGCTGTCATTTCATGGCTTCGCGCCAGATCGCGGTAAGCGGTTGCCGCTCTTCAGATCAAAAGATCAGCCCTGAACCGGCGCGGACGGGCCGCGAAGCGAGTTGGTGACCTTGCCCACGATCGGATCATAGGTCTCGCGCGCGCTTTCCGGATAGCGGATGGCAACCGAGTGGATCAGGTCGCCGCGAAAGATGTATCGCTCATAAAAGATACGGCCGTCGATATAGCCGGACACCACCGCCCAGCGATTGCCGGAGGCCTGATAGGTCACGTCATCCGTGTCCGCGCGATTGGCGATGATCGACTTCGGTGTCTCTCCGCCCAAATTGTCGCGGGCGTAGATAAAGATCTCGGCGCCATCCGGCGAACTCCAGCCCAGTCCATCGCCGTTCGTCGGGGCGGGAAGGCGGTTCGGGAAGAGCTCGGTCGGGAAGGTCGCGCTCGTGCCATAGCGCTCGTTCTTGTAGGACAGATCTTCGGCGCTTGCGGGCGAAAGGGCTGTGACGGCGGCGATCGAAGCCGCCGCCAGGGTCGAAGTCAAGCGGATCATCGGTCTCAACCTGTTGTTTCAGTTGGTGTCGACGCTTCGCAGATCGGGCATTAACCCATGCTGAACAGGTTTCGACCTGAACAGGAGTTAGCCGCCCGTCATGCTCATATGACGGGAGACGGACGGCCCGCGCGTTTTCCTGTCGATGACGAAATCGTGGCCTTTTGGCTTGTGCAGGATCGCGCGGTCGATGGCTTCGGCCAAAAGCTCGTTGCCTTCGGAAGAGCGCAGGGGTTCGCGAAGATCGACGGCGTCCTCCTGACCAAGGCACATGAACAGCGTGCCGGTGCAGGTGACGCGGACCCGGTTGCAGCTCTCGCAGAAATTGTGGGTCATCGGCGTGATGAAACCGAGGCGACCGCCGGTCTCGGCAACCTCGATATAGCGCGCCGGGCCGCCGGTCTTGAACGGAATGTCGTTGAGGGTCCACTGACGCGACAGGCCGCTGCGGACCTGGCTCAGGGGCAGATACTGATCGGTACGGTCCTCGTCGATCTCGCCCATGGGCATGGTCTCGATGAGGGTCATGTCCATGCCGCGACCATGGGCCCATTCGATCATCGAGGGGATTTCGAGGTCGTTGAAGCCTTTCAGCGCGACGGCGTTCAGCTTGACGTGAAGGCCGGCCTCCTGAGCGGCGTCGATGCCCTCCATCACCTTCTTCAACTCGCCCCAGCGGGTGATCTGGCGGAACTTGTCGGCATCAAGCGTATCGATCGAGACGTTGAGCCGCTTCACGCCCGCATCGGCGAGCTCCTTGGCGAAGCGCTGCAACTGGGAGCCGTTGGTCGTCAGCGTAAGCTCTTCGAGCGCGCCGGTCTCCAGATGGCGGGAGAGCGAGCGGATGAGGTGCATGATGTTCTTGCGCACCAGCGGCTCGCCACCGGTCAGACGTAACTTCTTCACGCCCTTTGCGATGAAGGTCGTCGACAGCCTGTCGAGTTCTTCCAGCGTCAGAAGGTCACGCTTGGGCAGGAACTCCATGTCCTCGGCCATGCAGTAGACACAGCGGAAATCGCAGCGATCCGTCACCGAAACGCGCAGGTAACTGATGTGTCGGCCGAAGGGATCGACCATTTCTCCATCGGCACCCGTCAGGCCGGCCAAACCCGGCTGGGTGCCGCCTTTGCGCACCTCGATCGCATTCGCCGGAGGTCTGAAGGCCGGAAGGCCATCCTGTTTGAAGAGCGTGGTCTTGGTCATCACATTGTCTTAGCAGACGAAGATCGGGCGGGAACAGGGGCTTTCGTATAAACCGTGTCGAGGAGCGAATGTGGAGGCCGCAGCGCCTGCGATCAAGCCGTGCTGCTCGCGACGAGAGTTTGGCAGGCGTAATGCCCGATCCAGCAGCCATCGACCGGGAGGGCTTGCCCGCTTGGACCGCCATCGCCATTGGTAGGTGAAAAGGGCGCCTTGCCCGCAACCTGCCTCAATGACCTCCCGGAGATGATCCCGCATGACCGCGCGCCAGCCGACACCGAGCGAAATCCGTGTTTCCAAGGACAAGCGAACGATGACGCTCGCCTGGCCCGGACGGGAGCAGCAAGAGCTCTCAGCCGAATATCTGCGGGTCCATTCGCCGTCTGCGGAGGTTCAGGGGCACAGGCCGTCCGATCGCAAGACCCAGTTCGGCAAGCGCGATGTCGAGATCCGCAATATCCAGCTGGTCGGCAATTATGCCATCAAGATCACGTTTTCCGATGGGCACGATACCGGACTTTTTTCCTGGACCTATCTCGCGGAGCTGTCCGAGCAGAAAGACGAGAAATGGGCAGCCCATCTCAAGGAGTTGGAGGAGAAAGGGCTTCCACGATGAAAGGCGGACCTTCGTTTGTAAGAGACCAAAGGGAACAGTACGCAACTCCCTGTTTGGAGCCGATGGTCGCGACGGACGATCCTTTGATTTGACGAGGGACCAAACCGTCTCAAAATCGAACGGTTTCGAGACTCGCGCCCAAAACAGAATACAATTAATTAAAGTGTTTCAAGAAGGACGCCTTCGATCACCGCGCCCAAAGGGTACCTCCCACTTAGTGATTTGCCTTGGGTGATTGCCAAATTCCTTTATAACGAATACACTTTCTCACGTTGCGTAAAATAGAAATCTCGATGAGATTTATCCACGGAGGAGATATGAGTGAAGCTTCGCACGCTCGCCTATCGGCTCTAGATGAAAGTGAGATCAAGGCGTTAGGGCTTCCTGATGACTGTCAGTCCGGTCATGGATGGTGTTCTGATGGAAAATGCTATGTTTGTTGTAATGGGAGTTGGCACAAACTGACAGACGAAAACGGCAATCACTACTCATGCAAAGATGGGCGTGGAAAGCCATATAAATGTGGTTCCGATACCTATCACGCGACTTGTGGATGACAATCATGTTGGAGCAATCAAAATGAGTAATAATGATAAGAAAGCCGATATCGAGCTTAATATTGAAATCGACAACAAAGATATATCCGAGTCAGAGCTTTCAAAAGCACTAGATGCCGCATACGCTAACGCAAAAGCGAAGCACATGCAAAACATATTGGCTGATGGAGGTTCGTGTCAGCCTCACCATAAAACTACATTTGATAAGTCATCTTGTTAAGATGATAATAAATCAGGCTATTATAAAATTAAATAGAAAATGCAATCTGAAATGTACGTATTGCTATTACATAAACGATAACACTACAAGATACGGGGAAGAGCTCCCCGTATCTACATTGTTGTCTTTTTTAGATTCATTAAAGAAATACGCAAATCGAGCCGGAAATTCGGTCAGTGTAGTGTTTCATGGCGGCGAACCGCTTATGATGGGCCTTGAGTATTTTGAAGAGGCTTTATCGCATAGGGGATTTCACGATAAGACCTTCTTTGCCGCCGTTCAAACGAATGCGACACTTTTATCGGAAAAGTTTATTTCGTTATTCGAAAAAAATAAAGTTCATATTGGAATAAGTTTAGATGGACCACAAAGTATAAATGATAAAAATAGAGTTTTTGAGGGAGGCTACGGTTCATATAAAATAGTTAAACGCGCTATAGATCGGCTGAACAAAAGGCAAATTCCATTCGGCGTTCTCTGTGTGGTTAATCCAGAGCAAAATGCATCTGCGATATATAGCGGCTTGCGTGCATTGGGTGTAAGGAGAATGGATTTTCTTCCACAGATGGAGTCTGTAGAATCATTAGGTATTGAAAATAAAAAAATCTTAGAAACGAAAAACTTTTTTTCTGATTTATTAAACGTGTGGCTTCCAGAAGCTGATAGTGTAGACGTAAGAATATTTAACACAATGTTTAAAAAATCAATTGGCGTCAATGGTGATTTATCCACTCTCGGCGGAAGCATAGATCACGATTTTATTATTTTAGAAACAAATGGGACTATGACAATCGCTGAGGAATTCGACAACATCAATATAAATAATGCAGAAAAGATAATCGTGCCTTTCCAACTAGATTTTAATATCGAAAAGTTTATCGAAAAATCAAAAAAGTTTTATAGTGATTACAATTTGGATAAACCTTGCAATACCTGCATGTCTTGCGAGCATTTTGATTTATGCGGTGGGGGACATCCGTCGACGAGATATGCAGATGGAAATTTCAATAGACCGTCTGTTTATTGTTCGACATATTATGAAATGGCAAAAAGGGTAAAAATCTTAACGCGTGAGTTCCAATAGTTAGTTTTTGACAGGAGAGATTATTTTTTGAAACAGAATTCGCAATTCTGTTGCAGTCTCGAAACCGACCGGTTTTGAGACGATTCCTGACCGCCTGTCGGATTATAGGCTTATCCGTCGCAAAAGCCTGTCGCAGAATAGGGACCGGTTCCCGGTCCCTTCTTGCATCCCACTTTTCCGCTCGCCGGCATGCTGTTTCAGCATATAGGCGCGGCACTGGATTGGCGGACGGTGTCGGTCGCCATATGCTGTCTTATGAAGCAGATCGGCGTGTCACCAAGCGTCTCTAGATCTTCGATCTCTCGTTTTGCAAACACTGTCATCGTATTGGGTTTCAGCGCCTCTGGTGCGAAACCGTCGAATCTCGCGGCCTAGATCTCGTCGAATTCCGAGAGGGCGGCGACGGTCGGCTCGAGGTCTTTCAGCTTGCTGATGACCGTCGTTGCGCCGGCTTCGGCCAGCGCTTCGGCGTGCCCCGGATAGGTGTGGCTTGCGCCGGTAAAACCGATGACCCGGCAACCCGCTGCGCTGGCGGCCGCAACGCCGTGCACGGAATCCTCGATGACGAAAGCGTCCGATGGCTTTATGCCGAAGGTCTCGCAGGCATGGATAAACACGTCCGGCGCCGGCTTTCCCTTTTTCGTGCCCACTTCGCGGGCCGCGAAGACGTGCGGAGTGAAATAATCCCACAGGCCCACATGTTCGAGCTCGAGTTCGAGCCGGGCCGAGGACGAGTTCGAGCAGATGCAGTAGGGAACGCCCTTCGCCGCGAAGGCTTCGATCGCCTCGCGGACGCCGGCAAGCTCCTCGACCTCTTCACTGAGACGGCGATCGATTTCCGCGTCCGCACGATCGATGAGGCTGGCGGACATGGGCTGACCGCTTTCTTCGCTGATCTTTTCCAGGATCACGGGAAAGGTGAGGCCCGCGAAGCGGATCGCCAGATCCTCGGCGCTCATCTCCACACCGTATTCCGCGATCAGCTTGGCCTCGACATCGGCGGCGATGATCTCGCTGTCGACCAGAACGCCGTCGCAATCGAAGATCATCAGCTTTGGCATGGGCATGGGGGAGGGTCCTCAAGACGATCGCATCGGAGATCTGGCGCGGCGGTATCACGGGAGCCGTCCTGCCGCCAAGCATGGGTACGACAGATTTCCGCCAAAGCGGCGGCGCGTTTTCACCGGTAATTAACCGCGTTCGGTAACTGTGTTCTGCGAAAGACCTGTTGAAAACCGAAGTCAAGCGGCGGTGTAGAGTATGAAGCGTAGCGGACCCGTTCTCGTCCACAGTCAGCCATCTCCCGAGATCGGCTGGCGCAACCAGATCCTGCAGGGCCATTGCGTGACGGAAATGGAGCGCCTGCCGGCCGGATCGGTGGACGCGATCTTTGCCGATCCCCCCTATAACCTGCAGCTCGGCGGCGATCTGATGCGCCCGGATCATTCCAAGGTGGATGCCGTCGACGATGCCTGGGACCAGTTCGAGAGCTTCCAGGCCTATGATGCCTTCACCCGTGCCTGGCTGCTCGCGGCCCGGCGCGTTCTGAAGCCGAACGGCACCCTCTGGGTGATCGGCTCCTATCACAACATCTTCCGCGTCGGCGCGAGCCTTCAGGATCTCGGCTACTGGATCCTCAACGATATCGTCTGGCGCAAGACCAACCCGATGCCGAACTTTCGCGGCAAGCGCTTCCAGAATGCCCACGAAACCCTGATCTGGGCCTCGCGGGATGCCAAAGCGAAGAGCTACACCTTCAATTACGATGCCCTGAAGGCGTCGAACGACGATGTTCAGATGCGCTCCGACTGGCTCTTCCCGATCTGTTCGGGCGGCGAGCGGCTGAAGGACGAGGATGGCGTGAAAGCCCATCCGACCCAGAAGCCGGAAGCCCTGCTTGCGCGCATCATCATGGCTTCCACGAAGCCGGGCGATGTGATCCTCGACCCGTTCTTCGGGACCGGAACGACCGGGGCCGTGGCAAAGCGCCTTGGCCGCGACTTCGTCGGCATCGAGCGCGAGGACGAATATGTGAAGGTCGCCCGGCGGCGGATCGCGGAGATCGAACCGCTCGAAGAGGACGATCTGAAGATCACGGGCGGCAAGCGCGCCGAGCCGCGCGTGCCGTTCGCGAGCCTGATCGAGGCAGGGTTGGTCAAGCCGGGCACCGAACTCACGGACTCAAAGCACCGCTACCGTGCGCGGGTGAGAGCGGACGGCACGATCGCCGTCGGCGACGACGCCGCTTCGATCCACCGCATCGGCGCTCGGGTGCAGGGTCTCGATGCCTGCAACGGCTGGACCTTCTGGCACGTCAAGGAAGGCCAGAAGCTGAGGCCGATCGACGAGCTGCGTCAGGTTGCGCGTCAGCGCATGGCGACGGCGGCAAGGGCCTGACGATCTTCGAGACTCGCCCGCCACGCGCGCTCTGATCTTCCCAGCCCGGCAGTCCAATACCGTCCCCGGCTGATCAAGCCGGGGACGGTATCGAAGCCCGCGCGGCGCGTGAGCGTCTTCAAATCCGTTATCGCGAAGCGATCAAACGGATTTCGTATAAGCCGGGCTGAATAGCTTTTGGCTGGTGAGTTTACCGGCGCGACCAGCGTTCGGACGTGCGCCGGGCTCGCCTCACCGGGCGGGTCCGGCGTTCCGCCGCCTGGGTCTTGCCAAGCAGCGGGGCTTCACCGGCTGCTTCGGGATGAAGTGGTTCCGCTGGCCCCTCGCGGCCCGGTGCGGCCGGCTTTGCCCTGATGTCTCGATGGTCATGGGCGAGGGCGCGCGTCACGACCTTGCGCATCAGCGTCGACAGCCCCTGATCGGCGATCTGATCCACTGCCGCCCACCAGCCGTCCACATCCGGCGTTTCCTCGATCTCGGCGCGATAGACGGTCAGTTGGAGCTTGAAGTGGGTGAAGCCGTGGTCGACGGCGCCTGCCATTTGCCATTCGGCCGCGAACGGCGCGGCATTGATACCGGTCTCGCCATCTTCCCTTGCCGACCAGTTGGTCGAGGGTGCCTCCGCCATGCCGCCAAGCATGCCGCTTGATGGACGTCGCCTGAGCCAGACGGCGCCGTCGGAACGCCGGACCGCGACAAAGGCCGCGCCGACACGGCTCGGAACCTGTTTCTTCGGTGCCTTGACCGGATAGCGGCTCTGATCGCCCTCGCTCCGGGCTTCGCAGGAACCGGTGGCTGGGCAGATCAGGCAGTTCGGAGATCGTGGGACGCAGATCGTCGCGCCGAGATCCATCATCGCCTGGGCGAAATCGCCCGGCCGATCTTCTGGCGTCAGGTCCGCAACTTTCTCCCTGATCCTGGGCTTGGCGCCGGGCAACGGGTCAGCGATGCGGTAGAGCCGCGTGACCACACGTTCGATATTGCCATCGACGACGGGGGCCGGCTCGTCAAAGGCGATCGAGGCGATGGCGGCCGAGGTGTAATCGCCGATGCCCGGGAGTGCCTTCAGGCCCGCCGCCGTTTGGGGAAACGTGCCGCCATACTCTGTGGCAACCGTTTGCGCACAGGCATGAAGATTGCGCGCGCGGCTGTAGTAGCCGAGCCCCGCCCACTCTGCCATGACCTCGTTCGCGTCGGCCGCTGCGAGATCGGAGACGGTCGGCCAGCGATTGACGAAGCGCTCGAAAAAAGGTTTCACCGCTGCCACGGTTGTCTGTTGCAGCATGACCTCCGACAGCCAGACCCTGTAAGGATCCGGCCGGATCCCGGCTTTCCGAGCGTTCGGGCCCACGCGCCAGGGCATATCCCGCGCGTGGATGTCGTACCAGTCGAGGATCTTTCGGGAGAGCTGGTCGTGGTGACGCGACATGAGCAGGCTTTCGGTCGGCGAAACGGGAAGGCTAAGTGCAGGATGGCAAGGACGGCGCAATGAACCCAGTGACGTCTTTCGCCCGGCTGATCAATCCGCCCACCGAGGGCATGGCAGAGCGCAACCGGCGCGCGGTGACATTCTCATACGCGCTTGTGCCGCTGGCCGGATCCCTGCTCGGGGTCTTGGTCACGGTCCTCGCTTCTTGGGCGGCAATCTGCCTCTTCGTCGGACGGCTTCAATGGCGCGCCTTCGGCCCGGCTGCGCCGATCCTCTGGAGCCAGATCGCTTTCTTCTGCGTGCTGGCGCTTGCCGATATCGTTAACAGCGCGCCCGGCACCGCTGCACTCGATATCGGTCTGCGGCTTTTCTTCCTGATGCCGATCGTCGCGGTGCATCGGGTTGCGATCTCCCAGGCAGAAGACGTGCTCGACGCCGTGTTCAAGGGGGCTGCGATCGGCGGTATTGTCGTGCCCGTCGTGGCGCTCGGCTCGATCCTCGTGTCGGACGGCTACAGGGCCGAAGGCCTTTCGGGCAATCCCGGTCCGTTCTCCATCCTCTGCCTGCTGACCGCCGGCCTTTCCTTCCTGGGGCTTGGCGAGAGACACCGTCTTTCGTGGAACATTGCCGCTGTTCTGGGCATGTACGGCGCTTCGCTGAGCCTGCTCATGACCGGTATGCGTGGTGCTTGGCCGGCGCTTCCCCTCATCCTCGCAATTGCCCTGTGGACCCGGCGACGAGACCTCGCGCTCATCTGGTCGCGGATCGGGCGGGTGAGCCGCCGCTCGATCATCGGCGCGGTTCTGGTGTGCGCCGTTGTGGGCACGCTGCTTGGCGCCGAATATATCGGATCGCGCGCTCAGGATCTGATGCGGGACGTCCAGATGATGTTCTCGGATGCCGATGCCGCGACCTCCCTCAGCCTGAGGGCGGAGATGTACCAGGCAGGCGTCGCCGCTTTTCTGGAACGCCCATTTCTCGGCTGGGGGGGGAGCGGTTTCTGGGCCGCCGTCAAGCCGCATCTGGGGGCTGCATTTGCCGGCGAATTTTCCTTTAGCCATCTGCACAACATCATCCTGACCGTGGGCGTTCAGGCCGGACTTCTCGGCATCGCGGCGCTTCTCGCCGTCCTCCTGACGCCGATCTGGTGCGCCTTCCGGCTGCGGCGAGACGAGAACGGCGGGGCCCGTCTCGCCTTCGCGCTGATCCTTGTCTGCGCCTATCTGATCCCGGGGCTCACGAATATCATGTTCTTCCATGATATTCTGGACGCCGTCTGGGCCCTTTCGATCTGGACGCTGGCAGGGACGATGATGAACGGGCCTGATGCACGACCGGTAAAGGACGCGCCTCGATGAACGATTTCCAGAAACGGAAGCGTCGGCCACCCACCCGGTCGCTCTCCGATATCGCCGCCAAGCTCATCGATCCGGTCTTACGCAAGAAGGCCGGCATGACCGCCGAACTTGCGCTTGCCTGGCCGCAGATTGCCGGCCCGCGCCTTGCCGGGCAGACGCGGCCTCTGGAATTCCGCTGGCCGCCGAAGCGTGGCGAGGACGATCCCTTCGAGCCGGCAACCCTGGTGATCGGCGCGGAGCCGGCCGCCGCCCTGCGGCTTCAGCATCAGACGAGCGAACTCATTCAGCGCATCAACCGGCTCTACGGCTTCGTCGCTGTCGGCAAGGTGAAGATCACGCAGATGCCGGTAATGGAAGCCTCTCGCAGCAACAAGCCGGGCACGCGGTCCTTGAGCCGGGCGGATCACCAGAAAATCGAGGCGATGGTCGGCCATATTGAGGACGAGACTTTGCGGCAGTCCCTGAAGGCCTTTGCTGAGGCGACGTTGAGCCGCAGCGATCGGACGCGGGACTGAAGGGGCCGGGCCGCTCTCGCCCACATGACGGAATTGTAAGACGGGATCGCGGCCAGCCATGGTAGGCAACACGTCGACGTCCGTATAGAAACCGCCGTAAAGTTCGCCTTTCAACCGGAGACATTCTGCCCGTGACCCGCTCTCGTTATTCGCCATTGAAGCTGGCCGCGCTTGCTTTCGCCGGTGCCAGCCTGATCACGCTCGCCGCTTGCAGCGACGAGGACAAGTCGGCCAACGGCATCGTCCAACCTGACGCCGCACAGACCGAATCGTCCTCATCGGACTCCAGCACGTCCGCCGAACCGGCAACAACGAGCGATGCCGCATCTTCATCCGATGCAGCACCGGCGGCGCAGACGGCCGAAAGCTCGTCTGAGTCGACGCTGAAGCCGGCCGAGGAAGCACCGGAATCGACCGGCAGCGTCGATGTGTCCAAGCTGATGAGCGTGCAGCCTCTGCCGGATGTCGTGCAGGGCAATCCCGATGCGCCGGTCACCATCGTCGAATATGCCTCGATGACCTGTGGCCACTGTGCGCAGTTTCATGAAGACAGCTATCCGGCCATCAAGAAGGCCTATATCGATACCGGCAAGGCCAAGCTGATCCTGCGCGAGTTCCCGTTCGATCCGGTCTCGCTTGCCGCATTCATGCTGGCGCGCTGCAGCGGTGACGACCAGCGTCGCACGGCGATGGTCGACGTCCTCTTCGATCAGCAGCGCACCTGGGCGGGGGCCGAAAGCCCGTCACAGGAGCTTCTGAAGATCGCGCGCATGACCGGAATGAGCCAGGACGAGTTCGTCGCCTGTCTCAACAACAAGGATCTTCAGCAGAAGATCGTCGAAGTTCAGCAGGCTGGCGAGAATGATTTCGGTGTGACCGCGACGCCGACCTTCTTCATCAATGGCAAGAAATATTCCGGCTCCATGAGCCCGGAAAAGATGGCGGCTGCCATCGAAGCGGCGATGCCGTCGAACTGACGCTCGCGACTGGAGCACTTCGGCGCGGATGCCGCCGAAGTGCCTCCGGCGTTTCATTAGTCACGGATTAAGAATTTGCCGAGCCGCACTTGGTGTTGCGGAGCTGCCGCGCTAAAGGCGAGGGATATATTTTAAGCGGTCCCGGTCCGGCGGTTCGATGCCTCAACGCATATTTCCATTTCAAAAAGGCAAGGCTGAGCGGCCGGCCGACTCCGTGGAGTCGCTTGGCCTCAAGGGCGCGGACCTCTCTCTTCTGGCATCGCTCAATCTGCCCGTGCCGCCCGGTTTTACCATTTCCACCTATGCCTGGCGCGAATCGAAGGGCGGCCGCGACGGCCTGCCTCTTGGTTTGCGGTCCGATCTTCGCGACCAGGTGGAAGCCCTGGAAGAGGTCACGGGACGCCGGTTCGACGGTGACCGCAGGCCGCTTCTCCTGGCCGTTCGATCCAGCGCGAAGACCGCCATGCCCGGGCTCGCGGAGAGCGTTCTCGATGTCGGCCTGAACGGCCGGACGGTCGAGATTCTCGCTGGCGAACTGGACGACGCGTCGTTTGCTTTCCGCAGCTATCGCCGGCTCATCGAGAGTTATGCACAGCTCGTTTTCGATGCCGATCCGATCGATTTCGAGGAGATCGCCGACGAGGAAGCCGAGGAAAAAGGCTGGAGCGGCGAACCCGCATCGATCGACGACTGGCGTGCGCTCATCGAGCGGCTCAACACCTTTCTCGCCGACGAACTCGAAGTCGTCATGCCCCAGACGCCGTTCGAGCAGCTGGTCGAAATCATCACTGCCGTGTTCAAGAGCTGGCGAAGCGCGCCGGCCCAGGCGCACCGTGCCCTGCATGGAATTCCTGAGAATTCCGGCCTCGCGGTGACGATCCATTCGATGATCTTCAACGAGCGAAACGCCCAGTCGGGACGCGGACGGGCCTTGTCACGGGATATGGCGACGGGCCGGCCGCAGCTGACCGGCGAGTTCCAGCTCGGCTCCGGCCAAGTGCTGCGCACCGGCCAGCACCGCCGTATCGATCTTGCCGAAGCGCTTTCCAATGGCGGAGAGGAGTTTCCCGCCAAAATCGAGCAGCTCGACGATCATGTGCGGGCCGTCGAAGCCTATCTCGGCGATCTCGCCGAAGTGGAGTTCATGATCGGCGATGGTGAGCTCTTCCTTCTCCAGTCGCGCGTTGGCCGGCGCAGTGCTTCGGAAGCGGTGCGGCTTGCCGTGGAATTTGTCCGGGACGGGCTGATCGACGAAGCCGAGGCGCTGATGCGCATCGATGCGACGTCCCTCGATCAGCTGCTCCATCCGTCGATCCAGCGCGACGAGAATTTCGTCGCGATGGCGCGAGGCATGCCGGCGTCACCGGGCGCTGCGACCGGAGAAATCGTCTTCACTTCCGACCGGGCGCAGGCTTTGGCTTCGGAAGGGCGCAGGGTCATTCTCGTGCGCCACGAGACCTATCCGGAAGACATTCACGGCATGCATGTCTCGGAGGGCGTACTGACCATTCGCGGCGGCACGACCAGCCATGCGGCCGTGGTTGCGCGTGGCATCGGTAAACCGTGCGTGACCGGTGCCGGCACCTTGCGGCTCAACATCGCGACCGGCGAACTCCATGCCGGCAACACGGTGCTGAAGGAAGGCGAATCGATCACCATCGACGGGACCTCGGGCGAGGTCATCAAGGGGACGGTCACACTCGTGCGTCCGTTGCTCGACGGCGATTTCGCGACCCTCATGGAGTTTGCGGACCGGGCGCGGCACATGAAGGTGCGTACCAATGCCGAAACGCCCGCCGAAGCGCGGGCAGCGCGCGATTTCGGCGCCGAGGGGATCGGCCTTACCCGAACCGAGCACATGTTCTTTGAGGGCGACCGTGTGCGCGCCATGCGGGAAATGATTCTTGCCCCGGACGAAAAGGGGCGGCGGGCGGCGCTCGAGAAACTCCTGCCGATCCAGCGCGCCGATTTCGTCGAACTCTTCGAGATCATGGCCGGCCTGCCGGTGACGATCCGCCTGCTCGACCCGCCGCTGCATGAATTCCTGCCCCAGGCCGAAAACGATATCAGAGAGACGGCCGAATTCCTCGGCATCGACGTCTCCACCCTGCGCGAGCGCATCACGGCGCTTCAGGAATTCAATCCGATGCTCGGCCATCGGGGCTGCCGGCTCGCGATTTCCTATCCGGAGATCGCGGAGGTTCAGTCACGGGCGATCTTCGAGGCCGCCGTGGAGGCTGGAGAAAAGACCGGTGCCGCCGTCACTCCGGAAATCATGGTGCCCCTCGTCAGCCTTCGCAGGGAACTCGATTTCGTGAAGGAGCGGATCGACGCGGTCGCCGCTCAGGTGATGGAAGAGACCGGCACGAGCATAAAATATCGGGTCGGGACGATGATCGAACTGCCCCGCGCCGTCGTGCGCGCCGATACGATTGCCGAAGCCGCCGATTTCTTCTCCTTCGGCACAAACGATCTGACGCAGACGGTGTTCGGGATCTCGCGAGACGACGCCGGCACCTTCCTGTCGACCTATGTCCGGAAGGGCATTATCGAGCGCGATCCGTTCCAGACAGTGGATGTCGAGGGGGTGGGCGAACTCATCCAGATTGCGGTCGAAAAGGCGCGTCGCACGAAGCCGCATATTGAGCTTGGCGTGTGCGGCGAGCAGGGCGGCGATCCTGCCTCGATCGCGTTCTTCGCCGAGGCAGGCCTCGACTACGTGTCCTGTTCTCCCTTCCGCGTGCCGATCGCGCGGCTTGCCGCGGCTCAGGCCGCCATCCGGGAAGACCGGATCACGCGCGGCACGCGTTCGCGGCGCTAAAGAATTTTAGAAGCCGTAATAAACGCTGATCGCAAAACAGCTTGCGAGGCCGATGAGGACGTTCATCGGCCCACCGATCTTCAGAAAATCCATGAAGCGATAATTGCCGGCGGCATAGACGAGGGTGTTTGTCTGGTATCCGATCGGCGTTGCGAAGGAGGCCGAGGCGCCGAACATTACGGCGGCAACGAGCGCGCGGGGCTCCATCCCGAGAGAGGTGGCAAGAGCGATCGCCACGGGTGTGAGGACCACCGCGACGGCGTTGTTGGTCACCATCTCCGTCAGGATCGATGCCAGGGCATAGACCAGGAGCAGAACCACGAAGGCCGGCACCGCCTGCAGGAGAGGCTCGATCGCCGAGACGATCACATCGATTCCGCCCGCCTTGGAAAGACCCTCCCCAATCGAAAGCATCGCGAAGATCAAAATCAGGAGATCGCCCCGGATCGAACGCCACGCCTCGTCGGCGTCGATCACCCGAAAGAGCAACAGGCCCGCTATGGCGATGAAGGCGAGGGCTTGGATCGAACTGAACCCGAAGGCCGAAAGGGCGATCACGGCAACGAGCGCGCCGATCGCGAGAGGTGCCTTTTCCCGGCGAAAGGGGCGCGCATGAGACGTGTTGATCTCGATGAGATCGTTCATGTCCGCAATGCGTGAAATGGCTTCGGGCGGGCCTTCGAGAAGCAGCCGATCGGCCGGGCGCAGGCGCGTCTCCAAGAGGGATGGACCGGGCGAATGGCGATGGCGACGCACGCCGATGACCGCGACGCCCGAGCCTGAATAGCCGATCAGTTCGTCGATCCGGCGGCCGATGCCGCGCCGGTGTGGGGCGGCTGTCGCTTCGACGACGACGGTATCGGCGCTCTTGCGCGAGCGGCTCAGGCGGCCGACGCGGTAATGATTGCTGTCATTGAGGGTCAGAAGCTCTTCGGCCGTCGCGAAGAGGATGATCCGGTCGCCCCGTTCGATCACCTGATCGGGCATGTTGCGCCTTATGGTTTCTCCGCGACGTCGGATCGCAGCGACTTTGATGCCGCGCCGCGACAGACTGGAGACGTCCTTCACCGTGCGCCCGATGGCGCTCGCTTCTTCGCGCACGGTGATTTCGCTTAAGTACCTGTCGTCGTCCTCGTCGCCTGCGAGAGCCTCTTCGGTCGCCGTGCGATCGGGCAGAAGCAAAGGGCCGGCGATTACGAGATAGACCAGCCCGACCGCCGCTGCGAAAAGGCCGATCGGCGTAATCTCGAAGATGGTGAACGGGGCGAGGCCCTGGGCACGCGCAACGCCGTCGACGAGAAGGTTGGTGGAGGTGCCGATAAGCGAGCAGGTGCCGCCGAGGATCGTGACATAGGACAGCGGGATCAACAGCCGCGTCGAACCGATCTGCAGCTTTCTGGCGATCTCCACCAGAATGGGGATCATGACGATCACGACCGGCGTGTTGTTCATGAAGGCGGATGCCGCCATCACGCCGACGGTCAAGATCGCCATGGTCGTGATGGGCTTTTTGCCGGCGCGCGATACCAGCCAGCTGGCGGCGACCTCCAGCGTTCCCGTCCGGATCAGAGCCCCCGAGAGAACGAACATGGCGGCGATCGTGATCGGGGCGGGGTTCGAGAACGCCGCCGAGATTTCGCTCGTGTCGAGATAGCCGAGCGCAAGGAAGCTCACGGCCCCCGCAACCGCGACGACTTCCGGCGGATAGCGTTCGATCGCAAAGCCGATGAACACGATCACGACGATCGCGAGGCCGATATAGGCCGAATAGTCGGCAAGAAAGGCGGTCATGGCTTATGCACCGCCCTGGTGCTGCACCGCGGGTACGGTTCGAGAAAGCCCGGAAGGCCGGGTAGACAAAGCTGTCGAATGCATGTGTTCCGCCGTCGCCGTCCTCATGAAGACAAGGTAACGCTGCCCGGCAAAAGAAAATCCCGGCCAAGATCAAAATCTTGCCGGGATCGGTTTGAAGACGGTTCGCTTCGTCGTCAATCAGGCTGAATGCTCAGGCGGCAGCCTTGTTAATGCCGCCGGTTGCAAGCTCCGTCATCGTGCGGTCGCCGTCGGCCGTATGGTCGAGGCAGGTCTGCAGCTTCTTGGCTTCGTCCTCGAGGCCGAGACGCTTCGCGAAGGCGACGAGGCAACCATAGCCGGCAATCGCGTAGTGGGCCATGCGCTGATACTGCGTGATGATCATCGCGTCGCGTGCGTCCGGATCGGTGATGTCCTCTTCCAGGCCATGGGCGCGAGCTTCCTTGACGAGGCCCTCCATGCCTTTGCAGAATTCACCGGTCGGGTCTTCGCCATGGCCCTTGATGATCTCCGCAAGGGTTTGCATGCCGCTCTCGATCCCGTCGACACCGGCCTTCAGCGCGTTCTTCAGATCTTCGTTCCTGGCCGCGTCGGCGAGTTCGCGCGTGACCTTTTCCGACTGCTTGCAGGCACTGTAGATGTCCTGCGCCTGATCGATGTAGATATCCTTGAGATTGCTGATCGTCATAGTCGGTCCTTCCTGGTCGGTTGTTGTGTGGCATAGCGCGGCCGCGCGCGATTTGTTCCACTTCAAAGCCTGCTTCGAATTTTTGGGGCGGCTTTCCTGTGACGCGGTCAGGTGGGAAAAGCGACATGTTTTCAGGTGTATGGGAGGCGTCGTGGGCGCGTGACAGGTCAAACCGTCGCGCGCCTGCCGAAGAGTTCTGCGTCCAAATAACGGGTGCGTGAACGCGCCTCATATCGAGGTCGATGCGATTTCCATTAGATAGACGGTTATGGATACGACCACGCGCCAAAGCTTCGATCTTCGCCTCCCGCCTTTCGTCACGACGATGCGCGAGAGCCAGCGCTTGCGTCTGGCGACCCTTGTGCGCCTCAGATGGATTTCCGTCGGCGGCCAGCTCGCGACCATCGTCTTTGTCGCATGGGGTGTGTGGTGGCCCATCCCGGCCGGGCTCTGTCTTAGCCTGGTCGCGCTTTCGGTGGCGCTGAACATCTATCTGTCGACGCAATATCCGGCGAGCCGGCGGTTGTCTCCCGGTGCTGCTGCCGGCGTCCTGACCTTCGATATCCTTCAGCCGACGGGCCTTCTCTTCCTCACCGGCGGTCTGACGAACCCGTTTTCGGTCTTCCTCATCGTTCCATGCCTGATCGCTTCTGCGACGCAGCCGCTTGCAACGACGTTCGGGCTTGGGCTCCTTGCATCACTTTGCGCGACCGGGCTTGCGATCTTCCACATGCCGCTGCCCTGGCCCGATGGCCAGGTTTTCCAGCTGCCGGCGGTCTATCTGGCAGGTTTCTGGTACGCGATCGTCGGAACGCTCGTCTTTTCGGCCATCTATGTCTACCGGGTCGCGGCCGAATCGCGAGCACTCGCCGATGCCCTCAGCGCGACCGAACTCGTCCTCCAGCGCGAGCAACACATTTCCGCCCTCGACGGGCTGGCCGCAGCCGCTGCTCACGAGCTCGGAACGCCGCTTGCGACCATTGCCCTTGCCACCAAGGAAATGAGCCGGACCGTTCCCAGGGACAGCCCGTTACGCGACGATATCGATCTGCTGCTCGATCAGTCGGAGCGTTGCCGCGAGATCCTGCGCCAGCTCTCCAGCCTGTCCTCGTCGTCGGAAAGCCACATGGCGAAGCTGCCGCTCCTGTCGCTGATCGACGAGGTTGCCGAGCCGCATCGCAATTTTGGCGTCACCGTCGCTGTCGAGACCGACGGGCAGGGGCCTGAACCCGTGACCCGACGCAATGCGGGCGTTCTCTACGGACTCGGCAATATCGTCGAGAACGCCGTCGATTTTGCGAATTCCTCGGTCACCATTTCAGTTGCGTGGACCGAGACGATGGTATCGGTCACGGTCGTCGATGACGGTCCCGGCTTCAACCCGGATGTGCTGGCGCGGATCGGCGACCCGTATATGTCCGATAAGCTGAGCGGCGACCGGCGCGCGGGCGGAGGTCTCGGGCTCGGCGTCTTCATCGCCAAGACCCTGCTTGAGCGCTCGGGTGCCTCGATCGGCTTCGAGAACCGCCAGGACCTTCATACCACGAACGTCAAGACGACGGGTGCGATCGTTTCGGTCGAGTGGAACCGCGACGGTTTCGAAGCGGGCGGGTCGCTTGCGCGGACGAGCCAAACGGACTGATCTGACGTTACGGCCGGTTGCGACCGCTCGCCGCACCTTCGCCGCAGGTGCATCCAGTGGACTGTCTGTTTCGTTGAATAGGTAAGGATGGGTGTCCATCTAGAACGCATGAACACGGGTCCACGGACCTCGCAAGGCCTCAGGCTCGGAAGTCCGCATGGATTGGCGCGCGATAGGCTGCGACGGGCCCTTACTGCGCTGACTGAAGGCGCGTAATCGGACAGGGAGACTGACATGCTCGATACGGCTCAGGTTGAGGCCCAGACTTTTACACCGGTGGCCGGTGACAACACCTTGCTGCTGGTAGACGATGATCGCCCGTTTCTCCAGCGGCTCGGACGCGCGCTTGAGCAGCGCGGTTTCGCGGTGACCACGGCAGAAAGCGTCAGTGAGGGCATGAATGCCGTCAGGCGGTCCTCTCCAGCCTATGCAGTCGTGGACATGCGGCTTGGCGATGGCAACGGCCTCGACGTGGTACAGGCTCTTCGCGACGTTCGCTCCGATGCGCGCGCCGTCATCTTGACCGGATACGGCAACATTGCCACAGCCGTGACTGCGGTGAAGCTCGGGGCGATGGATTATCTCGCCAAGCCAGCCGATGCGGACGAAGTGACTGCAGCACTCACCCGCGCTGCGGACGAGCGTGCCGCACCACCGGAAAATCCCATGTCCGCCGATCGCGTGCGCTGGGAACATATCCAGCGGATCTACGAACTCTGCGACCGGAATGTCTCGGAGACCGCGCGCAGGCTTTCCATGCATCGTCGTACGCTTCAGCGGATTCTTGCGAAGCGTGCACCACGCTGACCCGATAGCGATCTTAAAAGCTGAAAATTATGGGCCGTCAGTCCGTCATGAACGGATTGGCGGCCCACTCTGCCTGGAGCAGCCGGTCGGCGGCGAGGCGAGCGAAGCGGAGCGTCATCGCGCGGCGCGTGGCCGCGCTCAATTTGTGTTCCGGCGCCTCGCGCAAGATCTCCGCCGTATAGCCATCCGAGACGATCAGGCCGTGCTCTTGTGGAAAGATCTCCACCGGCACGCCCGGATGGGTCGCGAAGAAAAGCCGGTCGCAGTGTTCGAGATAGTCCGGCCATTTCCGGTCGACCCGAAAGTCCTCGATCGAGGTCTTGATCTCGATAATGGTGATCCCGCCCTTTTCCGACATGCAAACGAGGTCGGCGCGCCGCCCGGATTTCAGCGGCATTTCCGGCAAGAGCGAGATCCGATGAGCGATCATGAGACGTTGGATGCCGCGCCGAACCATCATGGCCCGGTCGGACTGGCGACCGTCAATCAGCGGGGCGTTCGGGAAAGGCGAAACCAGCGGCATTGTATCGGTATCACTGAAAGTGTGACGCGGCGCAAGACAAAACAGGAACGTCCGGCTTGATGTCGCCGCCGGCGCCGTTGCAATAATGGTTCAGTTGCTCGCGAGTTTTCGGTCTTTTCCGATTTCCTCGAGAATCGGACAGTCGGGGTCCGCGTCTCCGTGGCACCGTTCCGTCAGGTCCGCGAGCGCGCGCTTGAGGGTCTGCAACTCCTCGATCTTGCGGTCGATTTCCGCGACGCGCTTGCGGGCGACCTGTTTGACATCCTTGGAGTGGCGGTTTTCGTCGGCATAGAGCGAAAGTAGCCGTCTCGCATCGTCGATCGAGAAGCCGAGTGAGCGCGAACGCTGCAAGAACCGCAGGATATGGACGTCGCGCTCGCGATAGTCCCGGTAGCCGTTTGCCGCGCGCGCCGGCTTCACCAGGCCGATTTCCTCGTAATATCGGATGGTCTTCGGCGGCAGGCCGGACAGCTTTGACGCCTCTCCGATGTTCATGAGAGCCTCACCTTGCACTTCGCGGCGATTGTTCGCCGCACGTCTTTTTCAGATGTCGCTATGTGGGGCAGCGTCAACTGTGTTGGGGCAGCAACAAGGATTTCTTAAGCATGGTCTGCCACATTCTCGCCGTTGCTTCACCGCAAGGGCAGGCTTATCCAAAGTGACAGCAATTCCGGGTCCGGCTCGTTTTCGAAGTATCGCCGGGGACCCAACATTGACCGCTGCTTTATAAGGCAGCCCCACGTCTCTCGACTGGACGAACATGATGAAAATGGACACTCTTATCAAAGCCGGCCTGGTCCTCGGCGCAGCCGCTCTGTTGTCGGCCTGCTCCACGGGTCCATCGTCGCGCGTCTCGACGATCTCACCGATGAACGCGCAGGTCGCCGCAGCCTATGCCGGCCCCTCGACGCTCAACTCCGGCAGCGTCGCCGCTGTGTCCAATCCCGATTATGCGGCGGTCGTGGACGACAGCTACGCGCTTCCGGCGATCCCGTCCGAGAAGATCGACCCGCAATATCTGCGTCAGGAAGTTTCCTATCCTGAAGGCAGCAAGTACGAACCGGGCACGGTGGTGGTCGATACGCCGAACCGCTTCCTCTATCTCGTTCAGCCGAACGGCATGGCGATGCGCTACGGTATCGGCGTCGGCCGCGCGGGCTTTTCCTGGTCGGGCGATGCTTATGTCAATTCCAAGCAGCATTGGCCGAAGTGGCATCCTCCGGGCGAGATGATCGACCGCAAGCCGGAATTGGAACAGTACCGCAATGGCGGCATGGAGCCGGGCCTCACCAATCCGCTCGGCGCACGCGCCCTCTACCTTTTCCAGAACGGCAAGGACACGCTGTTCCGCATCCATGGAACGCCCGAATGGTGGACCATCGGAACGGCCGCTTCGTCCGGTTGTATCCGCATGATGAACCAGGACGTCATCGACCTTTACGAGCGCGTTCCGCGTCAGGCCAAGGTCGTGGTCAAGCAGGGCCAGGAACGCCTCGCCCAGCGCTGAGGCAAATCGGAGCGCGACACATCCGTGCTCCGCAACAGACTATGACAAGGCGGGGGACGCCTTCAGGCCGGATATCTCGATGGGAGATATCCGGCTTTCTCGTTGGAGGAGGGCTCGACGCGCCCGCTTTCGGCGTTGCCCCTGCCAGGGTCACCGGGCTTCATGGTGGAGCCCGCGCACTGGATGATACGTATCCGGCTGATGAAGCTGGGGACGGTTTCCATCCCGCGCACTGCATGAGCGGATTTAAATCCCGTGACCGAGAAGCCGCCAAGCGGAATTTCTCTTCATGCAACGGCGCGTTTTTTCTCCGTCTCAAGCCGCAGCTTGCTTTTTTCCGCGATTCTTACGATTTAGGGGGAAAGCGCCGCACCTGCGTTCGTCGCACCCCTTCGTGCGACCTGAAATGGCTTGCGGCAAGGGCCGCTCCCGAGCGGCCCGTTTCAATTTGAATGTCCCCTGGAGGGGACGACTGATAAGGAATACGAATGGCCAAGGAAGAAGTTCTGGAGTTTCCCGGCGAAGTCGTCGAGCTTCTGCCAAATGCGACGTTCCGCGTGAAGCTGGAAAACGAGCACGAGATCATTGCCCATACCGCGGGGCGTATGCGCAAGAACCGCATTCGCGTTCTCACCGGCGACAAGGTGCTTGTCGAAATGACCCCTTACGACCTGACAAAGGGTCGAATTACCTATCGTTTCAAATAGTCGTTCGCCGCGCCGAACAACGCAACGCCGTAAAGAGTCCTCATGCTGATACTCGCCTCAGCTTCGCCGCGCCGTCTGGCTCTGCTGCAGCAGGCCGGTATAGAGCCGGATGTGATGATGCCGGCCGATCTCGACGAGACGCCTCTGCGCAACGAGCATCCGAGGTCCCTGGTCAAGCGGCTCTCGCGTGAGAAGGCGGAGGCGACCGCTAAGCGTGTCGTCGAACTCAATTACGACAACACCTATGTTCTTGCCGCCGACACGGTTGTCTGCGTCGGTCGCGACATCATGCCGAAGACGGAGCTTCAGGAGGATGCGCAGGCCTGCCTGCGGATTCTGTCGGGGCGTGCCCACCGGGTTTACACCGGTGTCAGCCTGATCACCCCGCGCGGCGCTCTGCGCCAGCGGATCGTCGAAAGCCGGGTTCGGTTCAAGCGTTTGTCGAGGGAGGATATCGACAGGTATCTGAACTCAGGCGAATGGCGAGGCAAGGCAGGCGGCTACGCTATTCAGGGCAGGGCGGGTGCCTTCGTCGTCCGGCTGATCGGCTCCTACACCAATGTGGTGGGGCTTCCCCTTTACGAGACGGTCAATCTTCTGGTGGGGGAGGGTTACGACATCGATTCACGGACGGGTTTGCAGCTCGAAGGGGACGGTCAGGAGACGGTGTCGCCGACACCCATCGGCGAGGCGGAAGACCAGCCGGAGCCGAACCACGAAAAAGACGCTGCCCAAGCGACACCATGACTGATACGACATCGAAAGTGACGCCGCTGCGCCGCAAGCGCAAATGTCCTGAATGCGGCCGCGAGTCGTCTCGCGAGCTGTTCCCGTTCTGCTCGGAACGGTGCAAGGCGGTGGACCTCAATCGCTGGCTGGCGGGAAGTTACGTTATTCCCGGTCCGGCCGTTTCTGCGGGGGAGGGCGACGAGGAGAGTTAGCCGAAAGGCTCGCGACCATGCGAGCGATCGACTCTTCTTCCCGTCTGACGGTCGCGAAATCGACCGGTTTGCTGTTCGAAGGAGCGACCGAAAGCGATTTCAGCGCTGCGCTGACGAGTTCGACCAACTCACGATCATCATCGAAGCTCACGCTTGCATTCCTCCCGATGAGAGGTGTGTCCCTCGGGATAGACAGTAATGTAAATCCGCTGCGGACACCATTACGTCATTTGTTAAAAATTGATTCTTGGCCCTACTCTTGTGTCTGTGACGGATTATTTTGCGTCGCGACTAATAGGTTCGGCTTTTCTATCGACTGTTGATTTATTGCTGATGGTCTCAGCGTCCGTCAGGCCCCGCTGAGCTGGCTTTGCGTCAAGCCTCCCGCTGCTCGATAAGATTCATCAGGATTCGATCGATCACGTCTAAATCCTTTGGGCGCGACAACCGGTGATCGCCATCCTTGATCAGCGTCATCGTCGCATCGTCCGCCGACAGGCAGGCCATCAAGGCCAGAGCGTGCCCATAGGGCACATCGGGATCTTCCATTCCCTGAATGATGGCGACCGGGCATCCCGTCTCGATTGGCCCATCCATCACGAGATTGGCCGCGCCATCGTCGAAGAGCGCCTTGGTGTAGATATTCGGTTCGTCGCTGTAATCGGACGGCTCTTCGAGGCGGCCTTTCGCCTCGATGTCGGCGAGATCCGACGGGCTGAGACGCGGACGCATCAGCCGTTCCGTGAAATCGGGAGCGGGTGCAAGCAGGAGGAGGCCTTCGACAGAGAGGGATGCCTGTCCCGCTCTTGCGCGGGCGAGAAGGTTGAGGGCGATCCAGGCGCCCATGGACGAGCCGACGAGAAGCACGGACTGTGCGCCAGAGGCTTCGATCGCGGCCAGCGCATCTTCGGTCCATCGGGAGATGGTTCCTTCCTCGAAGCGGCCGCCCGATTCGCCGTGGCCGGAATAGTCGAGGCGCATGAAGGCGCGGTCTTCACGGGCGGCGATTTCAAGCAGGTGCTCGGCCTTCGTTCCGCGCATGTCGGAGCGATATCCGCCGAGCCAGACGATCGTCGGGCCTTTCCCATTGCGCGTCCGGTAGGCGATCTGCCGCGTTTCGCCGCTTTCGCCAACGCTCACCTCATGGCCGATGTCCCGGTCGCCGTCCTGCATGGCATCATCCTTCCGCGCTTGTGTTATCCATCACGATCCATGGGTCTTAAGAGCGCCCCGCGGCGTGTCAAAGACGGGGTGACGGAATAATCTTCTGAATGCTACGAATGTCATGGCCTCATGTGCCTTGACTTTCCGGGGCCACCCCGTCACATCCTCACATCGTGGACGGCCACGAAGGTGAGCAGTTTCGGAGCGTAGCGCAGTCTGGTAGCGCATCTGGTTTGGGACCAGAGGGTCGCAGGTTCGAATCCTGCCGCTCCGACCATGCTTGGTTTCGCCGGCACCGTCGGTTCATATCGCGTGAGGATCACCATGGTCGCGAGGATTTATAAACCAACGCGCACCGCCATGCAGTCGGGCAAGGCCAAGACGCAGGAATGGCTGCTGATCTACGAACCGCAGGAACCCAAGCGGATCGACCCCCTGATGGGCTACACCTCGTCCGGCGACATGCTCAGCCAGCTTCGCCTGTCGTTCGACACCCGCGAGCAGGCCGTGGAATATGCCGAGCGCAACGACATTCCCTATCGCGTGGAAGAGCCGAAGGAAACCAAACGGGTTCGCGTCGCCTATGCCGACAACTTCAAATACGACCGGCGCCAGCCCTGGACCCATTGACGGATTTTGGATCCCTCGCGTGATTTTCTCCTGTCGATGACCTATCATTGACGGCATGGTCCCATAGCTCAGCTGGATAGAGCAACGGCCTTCTAAGCCGTAGGTCCCAGGTTCGAATCCTGGTGGGATCGCCATAAATTTCAAATCACCCTTGTTTTCAAGTCTTTGGGGTTGCGTTAGGGGCAGAAAAATCCGCGTCAGGGGATAGACTGTTCACGTTCGGTTTCTTCGACGCCTCAATCGCCATGGCTCTTGCGTCGGCGCGGCGCGTGTAATGAGCCGCCATCTTATCAGAAGACCACCCGAAATACGCCTTCAACTGGCTGTGCGTGCCGCCGCTCTTAGCCATGATGGTCGTGATCCGTTTGCGCACGCCCTCCGGCGCAGCTGTGCCGCGAGCCGAGCTGACCGAGGCGCTGTACCGCGCCGTTTTCGACAAATGGGCCGAGCGCGGCTTCTCTGCGCTGAGCCTCCAGCGGGTTGCCGCCCGCGCCGGTGCCGGCAAGGCGGCGATCTATCGTCGCTTCTCCTCCCGCCTGGCGTTTGCCGATGCGGCGATTTCCGCGCTCGGTTTGCTGCTCGCCTTGCCGATAGCCGGGCACGCGACGCTCGAGGAAGACGTCTTCGCCTTCCTCCTTCAGACATGCGCGGTGCTGCGCCATCCGCTGGTCCGCCGGATCCTGCCGGATCTTCATGCCGAGGCCGCCCGGTCCCCTGAGATGCGGGCGATCAACGAGTGCGTGGCGAAAGCGCGGCGGCGCCGCGGGAGGCCCTTATGGACCGGGCTGTGGATCGCGGCGAACTTCCCGACGGATTGAACCGGGACCTCGCCCTCGATCTGCTCGCCGCCCCGCTCTACTGGTGGATGATCGTCAGGGGTGTCAGGCCGACGCGAGACGACCTGAAGGCGCAAAGCCGCGCCATAACGGCGGGCCTGAAGACCCTGGTGGGTGAGGCGACACCGAACTGACGCTCGCTCGGTTCGGCCTCTTCGAGCCCTGCCCCCTGCCACCCGTCTCGAATGACAGGGGGTAGGGCCTTTTTCGGCGCGTGCTATTGCCCGAACAGGCCACCGGTCTCTGGCGGCCGCGCATCGCCGGTCTTGGCGTCGTAGTTCATGCGGACTTCGGCGCCATCGTCCATGAAGTAGACGATCTCGTACTCCCCATCCGAGAAGGAAACGCTCTTGATCGCGTAGAAGCCCGGCCGTCCTTCGGTCTTGGCGATCACTTCGGAAAGCTTGACGCTATCAGCCGGCGGCAGCTTCGCAAGCGGGTCGGGTTGGCTATCGGACTGGGCGAAGGCGCTTGTCGCGGCGAACAGGCTGAGGGCCATGACGATTGGTGCTGTCTTCATGCGGAAATGATCCTTTTTTCGATGGGGATGTTTTTCCGTTCGCCTTGAACGGGAGGTGATGAGGCCTTTGTTTCAGTCCTGAGGTTGCGCAAGTCTGCCCCTTGCGCGTGAGACCCAATCTCGGATTGGGGTCTTATGCTCCGGCGCTTTGCTGTCGCACCGGCTTTTCTGACAACGGGCTGCCATCGTCCTGCCAGGGGCGCTAGCCGAACACGTCCGCGACGTAGCGTGTCGCCTCGCGCTCGATCTCCTCGGCCCAGGCTTCGGCGGCTTCACGGCTGACATTCATGGCCTCCTGATAGATGCGCAGGAATGTGTCGCGGACCGAAGCGGCCATCCGCGTGCCGTCGCCGCAGACGAAGACACGCCCGCCGGCGCGAAACAGCTCGGCAATCTCGGCGCGGTCGCGCCAGATCGCATCCTGCACATAGGCGACGCCGTCCACGGGCTTTGCGGAAAACGCCATGCGCAGGTCGATAACGCCGTTGTCCTGCCAGCGCTCCAGCTCGTCCCGGTAGAGAAAATCCGTCTCGGGATCGCGCACTCCGAAGAAGAGAAGTGCCGGGCCGATCGCCGTCCCGCCGTGCTGCAAAGCGGCGCGCTCTTCGATGAAGCCCCGGAACGGGGCGATGCCACTGCCAGCACAGACCATGATGATCGGCAGTGTCGGATCTTCAGGCAGATGGAATCCGACCTGACTTGGCCGAACGGTGGCGCCGAAACTGTCCCCCTCGGCAAGGCGCGCCAGAAAGGTCGACGCGACCCCCTCATAGCGATGAGCGCCGCCCCGTGCAGGCGCGGAGAGGACCGAGACCGTCAGAGCGCAGCGCCCCGCGTCGACCAGCGGCGAGGAAGCGATCGAATATTGCCGGGCACGCATTGGCGGCATGGCGGCGATGAAGTCGCTAAGCGCGAAGTCGGCCGACGAAAACCGCTCCAAAAGGTCGATGAGGGTGACTCGCTTGTCGAGAATTTCCGCCGAATAGACTTCGGGGTTCGACAGGTGCCTGGCGGCTTCCCGTTCCGGCGGGCAGGCGATCGCCTCGACAAGGGCCGCGACCTGACCGGCGGTCGCGGGCTGCTGCAATTCGAGATAATCCGCAAACAGGGTTTCGGCCGCCACGGGCCGGTCCACCGGCAGCAAGGACGAGACACCCGGCGCGCTCTTGATGACGATCTCGGTATCCGGCGCGAGGGAAAAGCGCGTCAGGACACGCCGCACCGTTTGCGTTGGATTGCTGGCTAGCACCGCCAAATAATCGCCGGCACGATAGCGCATTTCGGCAGGCAGCGCGATTTCGATATGCCGTTTCGACCGAGCGCCCTCTTTGCTCATGTCGACCAGCTCGCGGTTCGCGATGACGGTGGCGCGCTGCATCTCGTCAAGCTTCAGCGCGCGCTCGCGGACGCCAGAGCGAATCTCGACCTTGAGAGACGCAAGGTCCCCGCCGCTCGCCTGGCGCCCCTCGGCAGCCGCGAGGGCTGGCCACAGGGCGCCGAACCAGCTTTCGAAATCGCCGAAGATATTGCCGGCGGCATCCCCTTCGCCGCGTTGTAAAAGGGGTCCTGCGCCCGCCTTCGTCAGGGCTTTCTCGACACGTTTGGGGATGGCCTGATAGGTGCGCGCCCATTGCCGATTGCCGCAACCGAAGACGGCGAAGCGGCCCCCGGCCAAAGCGCCCGCCGGCAGCCCCTCAATCGCGGCAAGAAACTGCCCGGCATTGGCGGGGGGCTGGCCTTCGTAAGAGGCCGTGACGAGGATCAGCGGCCCGTCCTTCGGCAACCCCTCGGCATATTGATCCATTGGGGCGGGCGTTGCCTCATAGCCACGGGCGACGGCCTCCCCGGCGATGCGCTGGGCGAAGGCTTCGCTGGTGCCGGAATTGCTGCCGTAGAGAACCGTGAGCGGGCCGAGATCGGCTTGCGGCTTCGTTTGTTCCGGCGATGCGACCGGCTCCAGCTTCTCCGCACGCTTCGGGCTGTGCGTCCGCGCCACCGGCCTGTCGCCAGTGTCGCGGCGGCGCGCATGAATGCGCAGCCCTTTCGGCTTGAGCGTCAGCGTCTCGCTCACGACGAGCTTATAGTCGGCATCGGCAAGGCTGATGTCGAAGCGTTGCAGCATCAGGGCGAGCACCACCACCGCCTCCTGCATGGCAAAGCCACGACCGATGCAGGCCCTTTGGCCGTTGCCGAAAGGCTTCCAGGCATGAGGCGGCAGCTTGGCGGCCTGCTCCGAGGCGAAGCGTTCCGGCCGGAACTCTCCGGGCGCCTCCCAGACGGCGGGGTCTCGATGCAGAACGGGCGTCAGAATGAGAAGAACATCCTCCGGCGTGACCTTGTAGCGGCCATCGATCGTCGTCGTCTCGCGCGCATGCACACCAAAGGCGGGCGCCGTCGGCCATAGGCGCAGCGTCTCCTCAAGAACCTGTTCGAGATAGGAAAGGCGGCCGAGATCCTCAAAGCCCGGCGTCGTGCCCCCGAGTACCTCGTCCACATGCGCCTTGGCTTTGGCGAGCGTTTCGGGATGCTTCAAGAGCAGCCAGGTCGCAAAGCTTAAAAGCCCGCTGGTGGTCTCATGCCCGGCCACCAGGAAGGTGATCATCTGATAGCCGATATTCTCGCGGCTGAGCGTTTCGCCGGTCTCGGGGTCCCTGGCGGTCAGCATCCGGTCGAGAAGGTCGCCGCGTTCGCCGAGACGCGGATCGCGGATGCGCTCTTCGATAAGGCGGTCGGCAACCTCGCGCAGGACCCGCGTGTCGGATTCGAACAGGCGATTGCGAAGCAAGTTCAAACGGCCGACGCCATGGGGCAGACGCGCACGCCGGCCTGCTTCCTCCAGCGCCCGGGACATGGCGTTGACGAAGGGATGCAACTCGCTCTGATAGAAGCTGTTGAAGCGGAAGTCGAAGGCCGACAGCGCGATCGTGTCGAGGGTGAGACGCGTCATGTTGTCGGCGACGTCGATCACCGCCCCGTCCCCGAAACGCTCCCAGCGCGTCATCATCTGTTCGGCGATGTCGAGCATCCGGTCGAACATCGATCTGAGGCCCAAGGGACCGAAGGCCGGCATCAGCAACCGGTGTGCCTTGCCCCAGTTCGGCTCCTCGTCATAGGCGGTGAAGAGACCGTCGCCGGCCACCGTGCGGGCTTCTTGGAGGGGCCGATGCAGCGCCTTTTGAAACCGGGTCTCGTCGCACAATTCGTGGGCCAGCGCCTGACTGCCGACGATGACGAGGCTGTTGCCGAGGATGTCCAGGCGAAACAGCGGGCCATTGGCCTCGGCCATCCGAATGATACTCTGAACGGGGGCCTCGGGATCGATCTCGGCCAGATTGCCGATCAGAGGCAGTCCCTTGGGGCGTGGAATCACGTGGCTCATGGCGTCTCTCGCTCTGGCGTAACGGTCGAAGCTGCGGTCTGGCGGCCCCGGCGTCGGTGCTTTGCGCGGATATAGGAACGCGGTTCGCAGATGGAAACCCACGAGTTTCCAATCGACCCCTTTGATATCGCAGTTTAGGAGTTGGTTCATGAGCGACGACAAGGCGAATACCGAACTTCCTCCCCCCCTGCTGGAGAGCGCTCTGGCGGAATTCCGCCGGCACGGCTTCAACGATGCCAATGTCGGGCGGATCGCGTCAGCGGCCGGAATGTCGAAGAAGACCATCTACAGGCATGTGCCGTCCAAGGAGGCGCTTCTTGAAGCGGTGATGCACGTCATGGTGACGAGGTCGGTCGGTCCCGTGACGACCGCCGCTCCCGGCCTGACCCCGGCCGAGTGGCTTAAGGCCTTCATGAAGGCCTTCGCCACGCTCACCTTTTCCGAACACGGGATTGCTTCCTATCGTGTCGTCATGAGCGAGGGGCAGCGCTTTCCTCATGTCGCCGCTCTTTATGTCCAGACCGTCAAACGCCTCGCGATCAGGCCGCTCGCCGACCAGCTCGCGGCTTACGCCAAGGACGGCAGGCTCGAAATACGACAGGCCGAACGGGCCGCCATGATGCTCGTGTCGATGATCGTCGCCGAAGGGCTGCGCGATGCGGTTCTCGGTCTCGCCGAACCGCCCCGAGGCGCTGAGCTGGATGCGCTGGTCAATGAGGGCGTCGACATTTTTCTTCACGGCATCGCCCGCGAGCCGTCCCCTCGATAATCGCCATTCCCGACCTGATCATCGTGTTCCAGCGCTCCCTCTTCGTTGCTCGGGAACGGCCGGGCAGGCGGGCGGTGCCATGGAGACCCGCGGCGATCGGGAGGCGATCTATCATCGCCTTGCCGAGGGCGATGTGCGTGCGATCATGCCGAGCCTCAACGAGATCTTTTGCGTCCCGGAGCGCGCAAAACCCGTGTGACCGCTTCGCGATCCCGGAGTTTGGATCACTGTGCTGGCGCGCTCAGGTTTTCCGGTTTCACAAGCCCGTCCCAACAGGACGACAGTGCTATGGTTTTGCGGGACGCAAGCGCAGGTTCGTAGAAGTGATAGAGGTCCTCGATCGCGTTCGTGACCGGACATCTTGGATAAAGGACGAGATCGGTCGCTTCGAGTTCGGCAAGAACCGTCTCGCTCGGCTCCGGCACGGTGCGATAGGGATCGGCACCGATCGGCACACCTTTGGGCGCATGCCTGTCCATCAGGTAGGGAAACGGATTGGTGAAGTTGAGACTGAAGATCGTGTCGAAGCGCACATCGTTTTCTGTCTCATAGGCTTCGATCGCTTCAACGCCTTCGTCCACGGCGCGCAGCCAGGCGAGCTGCGCATCCTCTTCGGTATAATAGGTAAAGCTCGGCAAAATTCGGTTTTCGGCGAAGGCCTCGAATGTTTGAGGAAAGCGCTTGTAAAGGTCGAGGACTGTGGCCGAGCGCTCGACGATTTCCGGGCGCTGGCTCACCTGATCCAGCGTCTTCATATGCGGCAGATCCATCGTGACATATTGCGCCTGCCCGACGGCTGCTCTGACCGCGCGATGAACCGTGGAGACAAGGAGCGGCAACGTCGCGGCGGCGGCCAGGATCAGGCAGGCGATGCGCAGCGTTCCTTTCAACTCGTTCGTATTCAGGAGAATGGCCAGGATGACTGGCCAGATGAAGACGAAGGGCTGGCTTCCCGTATTCTGGGTCTCGAAAAAAAGGCCGGCGAAAAGCGCGACGCCGAGCCAGATCGCGCCGCGATCGAACAGAACTGCTGCGCGGGAGAGAGCCATATCCGCTGGCAGTGCCTTGAGCTGCTTCAGCAGGTCGTGGCGCTGGGCATAGAGCAGAAGCAGGCAAAGCAGCCCGGCGGACGCGCAGATGCCGAAATGGAGAGAGCCAGCCTGCAGGAAGCGCTGGAGGAGAACGCCGTCGTTCATGATGGCGAGCGTCGTCAGGTCGGCGACATAGGCGGAGGTCACGCCGGTCGCAGCTTCGAGGGCGATGAGGATAACCGCGAAGCCTGCGAAGACGACAAACCCTTCCCTGATGCTTACCCGGCCTGCGAGAATGGCAAAGGCGCATAGCAGACCGCCGGAGACGAAACCCGTTATCTTGGTCAGGAACAGGGCCGTCATCGTGCCGACCAACACCGTCAGCAGGACGCTCCGATTGGTCGCGAAGATAAGCGCGGCGGTGAGAACGTAGAGGAGATGAATGCACTGGCGGTTGTAATAGCCGAAGCCGTCAATTCCCGGATAGGACGAAAAGGGTGTTGCGTTGAACGGCAGCGCCACGAAGATGAGAAATGGCAGAAGCAGGCAAAACGCGGTGGTGCGTGAGTGCCTGTCGACATCCATCAGCACGGCTGCAAAGAGGGGCGCTGTGACGACCAGCATCATGTACTGGGCGAGAAGCGCCGGCTGGGCCTGGGAGAAGATGTCGTTGAGAAGGGCGAACAGCCAATAGCCGAGCGGACCGGCGGGAGCGAAGAAATCGACCGAAGGCATCTGGCCGTCTGCAAGGCGGTTCGCTGCGTCGAAATAGATGAACGTGTCCCAATAAAACGCCCCGATCGGTACGGTGAGCGGAAGCGCCAGCAGCGTGAAAAGAAGAACCGTTGCAAGGCCCAGAAGCAGCACCGGTGATGTCAAACCAAGTCGTAGACCCGGAAGCCGTGCGGGTTGGCTGGTGATATCGGACATGGGTTGAACGGACCTTGGACGCATAAACGGGCAGCGCCAGCATGAGCCGTGGCCGTTAGGGAACCGTTACTCGCCGTCAAGCAGAGGGTCGAAGAGCCGTCGTCGAACCACCTGTTTCTCGCGCTTGCCATCACGAGCATGACTGGTAATCGGAACGGGTCACGCCCGCTTGATTCCATTTCCAGAAGAAGACGCTTTCCATGACCTTTTCGCTGACGACCTGGAATATCAACTCCGTTCGCCTTCGCGCCGAAATCGTCGTGCAGTTCCTCAAGATGGAACAGCCCGATGTCCTGTGTCTTCAGGAGACGAAGTGCACGAACGAGCAGTTTCCTCATTCGGCCTTCGAGGGGCTTGGCTACGACCATGTCGCGCTTCACGGCCAGAAAGGCTATCACGGGGTGGCCGTTCTCTCGAAACTGCCCTTCGATGACGTGGTGCGGCAGGATTTTTGCGAGGTGGGGGATGCCCGCCATCTCTCCGTCAGGCTGGCGGTCGGAGACCGCAAGATCCGGGTGCATAATCTTTACGTGCCGGCTGGCGGCGACGTGCCCGATCCGGAAGCCAATCCGAAATTCCGGCACAAGCTGCAATTCGTCGAGGAAATGCGAAAGATGCGCGCCGAGGGCGAACAGGGCGTCTCCGCTCTCTTGTGCGGCGACCTCAATATCGCGCCCTACGAGATGGATGTCTGGTCCCACAAGCAGATGCTCAAGATCGTCTCCCATACGCCGGTCGAGACCGAAGGCCTTGTCACAGCGATGACCGAAGGCGGCTGGACCGATCTGATGCGCCAGCACATTCCGATGGAGGAGAAGCTCTTCACCTGGTGGAGCTACCGGGCCAAGGACTGGGCGGCCTCCAATCGCGGCCGGCGTCTCGATCACATCTGGAGTTCGGCCGATATCGCCGGGACACTGTCGGATGTCAGCGTCCTGACCGATGCCCGTGGCTGGGAGCGGCCCTCCGACCATGTGCCGGTAACGGCCCGTTTTGCCGTGTGAATACTGACGGGCAAATGAATTGATCTCAGGGTCAATTCTCGTCTTATACGAAATCCGTTCGATCGCTTCGCGATAACGGATTTGAAGAACACTCAAACGCCGCGCGGGCTGCAGCCGGGCCTTCGACAGCCAAGCGGTGCTTGCAAACCTCTGGCGGTATGAGCCGCCGTTTCAGCGCCAGCGATTGGAGAGTTTCTGATCCTCGGCATCGCGCGCCTCGTTGAAGCCGAGCAGCCAGAGTTTGGCCCGCGCCGAAGAGCCCGGATAGGGACAGGCCCCTTCGTTCCGGCCCTGCTGAAAAGCGGTCCGTCCGGCTTGATAGAAGGCGCGTTCCGCCTTGGCCATGTCGATTGCATAGGCAAGGTTCGAACGTGCTAGTTTGGTCGCCGCCTGAGGCGACAAAACCTGCATTTCGTCGTGCATGTTGATACCACCGTACTCAAACAACAAACCGACGAGCCGAAGCCGCCGCCGCTCAACGCAACCGCTCGGTCCAGGCAGCTGCATCGACAAAATCACCGATTACGGTTGCCCGACGTTTAATGAACGCGAAAATGTGAGGAATTGCGAGTCTTTGTTACTTAGCCGACAGTACGAGGCGATTGACAACCCTGTCTTTGCTTCGCTTCGTGTCTCGATATCGTCTCAAGGACCCCAAAAGCCTTCGCCGTCCCTGCGTCCGGCGCCGGCGATGGATTTCAAGCGGCGAGCGTGCGCTTGATCGCGTTTTCCCAAAGGACAAGACGCCGGCCCCGCTCGACCGCAGCCATCTTCGGCTGGAACTGGCGCTCCAACCGCCAGCGCTCGGCGAACCCGGCCTGATCCGGCCAGACGCCGGCAGCGTGGCCGGCGATCCAGGCAGCGCCAAGGGCCGTGGTCTCGAGGACCACCGGCCGGTCGACTGGTGCGTCCAACAGATCGGCAAGGCGCTGCATGGTCCAGTCGCTGGCCACCATACCGCCATCGACGCGGAGAACCGTGTCCGCGTTACCGGAGAAGTCCTGCCGCATGGCGCGCAGAAGATCGGCGGTCTGGAAGCACGTCGCTTCAAGCGCCGCCCGCGCGATTTCCTTCGGGCCGGATTTGCGCGTCAGGCCGTAGATCGCGCCGCGCGCTTCCGCATTCCACCATGGCGCGCCAAGGCCGGTAAAGGCGGGCACCATGACGACGTCCTGACTGGCGTCCGCCCCGTCCGCCATGGGGCCGGTTTCCTCGGCGCGGTCGACGATACCGAGCCCGTCCCGCAGCCACTGAACGGCCGCGCCCGCAACGAAGATCGAGCCCTCAAGGGCATAGGTCGTCTGGCCCGAAAGCCGGTAGGCGACTGTGGTCAAGAGCCTGTTGGTCGACGGCACGCGATCCGCGCCGGTGTTGAGAACGGCGAAACAGCCTGTGCCATAGGTGCTCTTCAGCATGCCGGGCTGAAAACAGGCCTGACCGAGCGTTGCTGCGTGCTGATCGCCGGCAATGCCACGGATCGGAATGCCTGCGCCGAGGAGCGAGGCGTCGGTGACGCCGAACTCCGCGTCGCAATCCTTCACTTCGGGAAGGATTGCGCGGGGCACGCGCAAGAGCCTCAGGAGGTCGTCGTCCCATGCGTTTTCGGAGATATCGAAGAGCTGGGTCCGGCAGGCATTCGTCGTGTCGGTCGCGTGAACCTTGCCTCCCGTCAGACGCCACAAAAGGAAGGTGTCGACGGTTCCGAACGCAAGATCACCAGCATCAGCCTTTGTCCGTGCGCCGTCCACATGATCAAGCATCCAGGCGATCTTCGTGCCTGAAAAATAGGGATCGATCAGGAGCCCGGTCTTTTCCGTCATCATCGCCTCGGCGCCGTCGTCATGGAGCTGGCGGCAGATATCGGCCGTGCGACGATCCTGCCAGACGATGGCGTTGTGGATCGGCTTGCCGGTCGCGCGGTCCCAGATCACAACCGTCTCGCGCTGGTTGGTGATGCCGATGGCGGCGATGTCGGAAGCGGAGATCGAGGCGTCACTGAGCGCCGTACGGATCGTTTCGATTACCGACTTCCAGATATCCTCCGGATCGTGCTCGACCCAGCCCGAGCGGGGAAAATGCTGGGCAAATTCCTTTTGGCCGACGCCGACGACGCGAAACTGGTCGTCGAAGACGATCGCCCGCGAGGATGTCGTTCCCTGGTCGATCGCAAGTACATATCCGGACATATTGATTCCTCCTCCAACTTCGAACGAAGTCTAGCGCCGTAGCGCGTTTCGGCGAACCCCTTGAAGGTTGCCGGGAACCCTGATCCTGTTCAAAGAACGCCGGGGAATCGCTCGTCGATCAGCTTGACCTCGGATTCTCGCCAGTCACCATCGCGGGCTTCGCGCGGGCGGTCGATCTCGTGGACGCCCCGCACCGTCGACGGGCGCTCGGTGAGGAAGACGATCCGGTCCGACAGCTGCACGGCCTCGCGCAGATTGTGCGTGACCATGAGCGCCGTCGTCCGGCGGGCGGACCAGACCTCGATGAGGAGCTGACGCAGGCGCGTCGCCGTCATCTCGTCGAGCGAGACGAAGGGTTCGTCGAGAAGCAGGAGGCTGGGCCGGATCGCGAAAGCGCGGGCGAGGGCGACCCGGCGGGCAAGGCCGAGGGAAAGCTCGGTCGGAAATCGCCGGCGCATCTCCGACAGGCCGACAATGGCGAACAGTTCGTCTAAATTTTCGCCGGCCATGTCGTCCGGGAGCGCAAGGCGCACATTCTGTTCCACCGTGCGCCAAGGCAGGAGGCGTGGTTCCTGGAAGACGACGGCGATCCGGCCATTCTTGTCTGGCCGGGAAATCGTCCCTTCGTAATCTTCGTCGAGACCGAGAACGATGCGCAGCGCCGTCGTCTTGCCGCAGCCGGAGGGGCCGATCAGCGTCGTGAACGACCCCTCCGGCGCGGTGAAGGCAATATTTTCAATCGCATGGATCGCTTGACCATCGGCGCTCCTGAACACCTTGCCCGAGATCGAGACATCGAGCGGGTGCGAGGCTGCCATGGAGCCGGCTTCGGGATGCTCGCTTGTCAATTCAGCTCCGCCGCCACCGTGTCGTGTGGGCTTCCAGTGGCTGGACGATGAGGAATTCGATCAACAACATGACGGCGACGAAAGCGAGCGTATAGGCGAGGATGCCGGCGACATCGAAGAGCTGGAAATAGAGGTTGATCTGGAAACCGACACCGTTGGAGCGGCCGAGAAGCTCGACGACGAGGGCGATCTTCCAGATGAGGGCGAGCCCCGAGCGCGACGCGGCTGCGAAATAGGGCTGGAGCTGTGGCAGCACGACATGGCGCATGCGCTTCATCGCACTGAAGCGATAGACCTCGGCCATCTCCCGCAGATCCCGGTCGAGGGCGCGGGCCCCCTCGCGCATGGTGACGACGACATTCGGGATCTTGTTGACGGCGATTGCCCCGATGGCCGCCACCTCGTTGAGGCCGAACCAGATATAGGCGAGCACGATGACGACGAGCGCCGGGATGTTGAGGAAGAGGATCAGCCAGGGGTCGAAGAAGCGATTGGCTTCCCGGCTGACGCCGAGCCCGATCCCGATCGCCGAACCGATCACCATGGCGAGGATGAAGGCGAAGAACACCCGCATCAACGTCATGGCGAGGTTGAACCAGAGTTCGCCCGTCACCGCGTCCCTCCAGAACGCCTCGAAGACGGCGGGCGGGCCCGGAAGCACCCGGCTGTCTGCAAGGATCGCACTCACCCACCAGATGGCGAGGAGGCCGATGAGCGAGAGGGCTGTGACGGCTTTCGGTGTCAGACCGCGCATTGCGCGCCGATTAATGCGTCCTTCGCTGGCCGTCCCATGGATATCAATCGCCATGGCCGAGGCCGGTGTGGTAGGTCCCCTCCATCAGCGTTTCGCTGGGGCCGACCAGCTTTTCGCCGCCGATCTGGTAGAGGAGAGCATAGAGTTTTTCCGTATCCTTGACCTCGTCTGCGGCGCTGCGTGCGGGAATGCCTTCGCGATAGCGCTCGATAAGGGTCTGGTATGCCTTGTCGTCCTCCGGCTTCATCAGTGGGCGAAGCGTCTCCCATGCTTCATCGGAAGTCGCAAGAAGGTCCTTGGTTGCGCGATCGGCGCTAAGAAAGCCCTCGATGGCCGCCGGATGTTCTTCGGCAAAGCTCTCGCGGAAGACCCAGCCGATCGAAGCCACGGGGCCTTCCGTGCCCATGGCGATCGCAGCATCTGTGCCGGAGATCAGGGGCTTGAAGCCGTCCGCCTCCAGCCGTGCGGCATAGTGCCAGAAGTTGAGCACGGCATCGAGCTCGCCGGATCGGGCCTTTTCGGCCAGCAGCGGCGGCGCGCCGAAGGCGATCTCGTTTTCGGCTGAAAGATCTGTGCCGAAGTCCCGTTTCGCGAGCGCCTGGATCAGCAGCCAGTTCTTGTCGAGCGGCCCGCCGGCAACGCCGATCGTCTTGCCCTTGAGGTCGCCGAGATCTGAGACATCGCTGTCGCCGGGGATCATCATCGAGCCGACCGAGGTGGAGTAGGGCGCGAAGGTGTAGTCGGCGCCGCTCGCGCGCTGGCGCGATACCCAGAGCCAATCCGACACGATCATGTCCACATCGCCCGCCTGAAGCGCGACATTGGATGCGCTCTCGCCGGCAAAGGGCACGATCTCGACATCGACCCCGTTCGCCTCATCGAGGCCCTCGCGGGTCATGGCGTCGAGTTCCCAGTTCACCGTTCCGTATTTGAGAACGCCGATGCGCACTGGCTCGGGGCTGTCGCTCCTGTCCTGTGCGACGACCGTGCCGCAGGCAAAAAGCATGGCGGCCGCAGCCAGCACGATGCGCATGGATGTCATATCGCCGATCCTCCCAAAATCGTCGAAATCTCTTCGATCGCCATCTTACAGGAATCCGATCCTGCCCGTCAGGGGCGCGAGCAGGACTTTGGGACAACGGGACTTTTTCCCGGGTTCCCTTCGTTTCAAGGTCAGGACCTGGTGTCGATCGCCTCGGCGATCGCGTCAGCCGTCTTCAGAAGCCGGATCGTGACCGGAACGGCGAGCGCGACGATGGACCGTCGCCCGCCACGGGCGGCCTGCGCCTCGCGAACCTCATCGACCACCTGCGACACGAGTGGGATGAAGCGGATCGTCAGAGATATGGCGAGGCTGGTCTTTTCAACATTGACGCCGAACCGCTCGAAGGGGCCGAGCGCGGTCTCGATCGCCGCGACGAGATCGCTCGTTCGCGTCGTCAGGGTGACGAGCGCTGCCGCGAGAATGAGTGCGGAAAAGCGCGTGAGGACAAGAACGGCTGTATCGAGGCCGGCCAGCCAGAGCTGGGCCGCGAATAGAATTGCGAGCACGAAGGCTGCAGGCCGAATCTGCCGCAAGATCATGGAGCCGGAAAAGCCGGCGACGAGATAGGCGGCGGCGACTGCGGCGAGGCCGCCTGCCGACAGTGCGATCTGCGGAACCGAGAGGAGCACCGTGCCGAAAACAATCAGCGCGATCAGCTTGTGGCCGGCTTTCATGCGGTGGAGAAAGCTCGTCCCCGGCCTATAGAGCCCGGCGATCATCGCGTCAGCTCGACATAGAACGGGATCGCCTCGGCGGGCGGTCCGTCGAACGCGATCCGGCCCCCCTCGAAGACGATGACGCGGTCAAAGCCGGAAAGTCGATCGAGATCATGCGTCACGAAGACGATGTTTTGTGAAATCTCCGAGACCGTGCGCATTACCCGGTTGGTGTTGCGCCTGTCGAGAAGCGTGGTCGGCTCATCGAGGACGAGCCAGTCCGGCTCCAGCGCCATGACACCTGCGAAGGCCACCATCTGACGCTCGCCGCCTGACAGTTCATGGACGAGTCGATCTTCGAAGCCCTTCAGGCCATAGCGTTCGAGAACGCTTTCGATGCGGGCTTCGATATCGGCCTTCGGCCATTTTCTCGCTTTCAGACCGAAGGCGATATCCTCGCCGACCGTCGGATAGACGATCTGGTTGTCGGGATTCTGAAACACGAAGCCGACACGCCGCCGAACCTCTTTCGTCTTGGCCTTCGTATCGAGCCCATCAACGGTGACCGTGCCCTCGCCGGGCAGGATCAACCCGTTGAGGAGGCGCGCGAACGTGCTTTTTCCCGATCCGTTCGCACCGATAATCCCGATGCGTCGTTCGACGAGTTCGAGTGTGAGATTGTGGAGGACGAGCGTATCGTTCCGCCTGACCGAGACGCAGTCGAGACCGATCATGCGCCCGGCTCTAACTGCGGGCTTCGACCAGCGGATAGGCTCGTTTCAGCGTGACGATGACCAGCGCGGCGACGACCGCCTTGACGATATCGCCCGGGATGAAGGGCGCGGAACCGGCAAGCGACGTCCAGAGCGGAATGCCGGCGACGAAGGCTGTGAAGGGCACGCCGATCGCATAGATCACGAAGATGCCGCCGATAAGACAGTTCAGAAATGCCATCGGGAAACCGAGCTTGCGCCAGTTTCGCTCCGTCAGCCAGCCGATGACATAGGCTGCGGCGATCCAGCCGAACAGGTAACCGACCGTCGGCCCGGCAAAGACTGAGAGCCCGCCGCGTCCGCCGGAGAGCAGCGGGAGGCCGATTGCCACGAGAAGCAGGAAAAGCGCCATCGAAAGCGCCCCGCGCCTAGCGCCGATGATGCCGCCCGCAAGCATCGGCCCAAGCGATTGTGCGGTGATGGGCACCGGTATGACCGGCACCGCGAGCGGCGGAAACGCTCCGAGAACAGCCATCAATGCTGCAAACAAGGCGATCAGAACGATATCGCGGGTTGTCATTGATCTGGATCCCGAAAACGCGTCGATGATGCGAGCGTGCCTAGCCGAGCCGCTCCGGTTCCGCAATGCAAACTAAGACGCTTTAGCGTGCTGGATATTCACCGCCGCGCGCCAACGACGTGTTCGTTCGCGATCAAAGATCGGCGTCAGTCTTAAGGACGGTCTCGACCGTATCGAGCACGAGCTCGACCATCTCATTCGTCGGCTCGATCTCAAGATCGCCGTGCACGATACGGTTTCGGGTGTCGACCAGGTTTCGCAAGGCCTCTTCGCGTTCCTCTTCGATATAACCTTCCATCGAGAGTGATTGCAGAACCGTACCAGGGGCAAATCGCTTTACGGAGGCTTCCCCGGTGTCGATATAACGGAAGCTCGCCTCCAGAAGAGACCATGCTGCCACGAAAGCGAGGCGAGAATGGCCATTCTGCAAGAGATCCCGAGCGTCCGCGATCCCTCGGCTAATCTGCGCTCGCTCCGGTTTCGGGATGACCCCACCCCTACGAATGTCGGTGATGAATATGTTGAGACTCCAATCGTCACGATCCTTGAAGCGCTGTCTTACCTCTTCAATGTCGTTCCCATCTGTCGGCGAACCGCGGAACTTGATTTCAACCGCAACGCGTTCGTCGCCCTTGCGAGCGATCGCATCCGGCACGTAGCTTTTGAAAAATGGTGGAAGCTCAGACGGCTCGCGAAGGACTTCGAAGGTATAGCCTTGAGCTTCGTAGCGCCGTTGAACCGTCTGAAGCGCGGTCTGCTCGTCGGCTTGCGTTACCGGTAGCGAAGAAAGCGATATCATCCTACCTGCCTCCAGCTCAGATCGTCTTCCAACCGAATATAAACGACAGGTTGGTCCTCTTCGATAGCTTTCGAAAGCTCTGTCGTCTGGTTTGCGAACGTCCAGCCACCACCCGGTTCGAATTTCTGCACAGTGACTCGCTCGATCGCGCCATCATCTAGATAAGCAATGCCAATTAACGCATCCAGGATCGGTTTGACGATGTTGTCGATGTCGCCTGCCATCTGATCTGTGGGACAATAGTAGATCATCGCAGAAATGGGGCGGCCATCAGGTGTCGTAGCGCCGTTGATGGCTGAAATCTGCTTGTCTGCTGCCTCCGCAACGCGCCGCTTCCAATCCTCTCTGCTTTTGGAGCTTTTCGTCTGCTGTGTCCTCGGGGTGCCGATAACGAGAAATTCGAGCGGATAGAGCTTTGGCGTTTCTGACATCTCTTACTCGGCTGCTCGGCACAGTGACTCTAGGCGCTCAAATCGCTGTTTCCTCGGCATGGGCGATGTAGCGCTCGCGCAGGCGGCGGGTGAAGTCTCCGGGGGCACCGGCGCCGATTGTCGTGCCGTCGATCGAAACGACCGGCATGACGAAGGCGGAGGCGGAGGTGACGAAGGCCTCCTGTGCGGCTTTGGCCTCCTCGACGGTGAAGGGACGCACCTCCACGCTGCGGCCTTCCTGTTCCGAAAGGCCGACGACGGCGGCGCGGGTGATGCCGTGCAGGATGTCGTTCGACAGATGCCGGGTGACGACCGTGCCGTCCGCCTTGACGATATAGGCGTTGTTCGAGGTGCCTTCTGTGACGAAACCGTCTCCATCGACCATCCAGGCATCGTCGGCACCTTTGCCCTTGGCCTCCATCTTGGCCATGGAGGGATAGAGCAGCTGCACCGTCTTGATGTCGCGTCGGCTCCAGCGAAGATCGGGAACCGTCGCGACCGTGATGCCGGTCTTCGAGGCCGGCGTCTCGCGCAGGGCCTTTTCCTGCGTGAAGAGGACGAGGCTCGGTTCGGTCCCTTCGGGCGGAAAGGCAAAGTCCCGCTCGGCGGCGCCGCGCGTGATCTGCATGTAGACGAGGCCATCCTCGATCCCGTTTCGGGAGATGAGATCGCGGTGGATGGCGAGAAGGTCGTCGTCGCTCGCGGGGGATGCCATGGCGAGTTCGGACAGCGAACGGCGAAGCCGCTTCATATGGCCCGAAAAATCCACGAGCTTGCCCGAGAGCACTGCCGTCACCTCGTAGATGCCGTCGGCGAAGAGGAAGCCGCGATCAAAGACAGAGATCTTGGCTTCGGTTTCGGGGACGTAAGAGCCGTTGACATAGATGATGCGGGGCATGTGCGCTCCTCCTCGACGGGGCGGTGAAACCGAGGTCGATGTATCGTCATCATCGCGCTATGGGAAGGCAGAACGATGCGGGGAGGCGAGCCGGACGTGCTTTCTCTCCCTGGGCGCACTCGCAAGGGTTTGAAGCGCCGGCCTCGGGGGCCGTCGGACGAGGCAATAACGGAGCCGGTGCATTGATGAATGGTCTGAGGCGTGGTCTTGCCAGTCTCGGTGCGCGGATCGCAACGAGCGATCCAAGCCGCGCGCGCCTGCGGATGGCCCTGCGCACGACGCTCACCGTCATCGGCGTCGGGATAGCCCTGGCGCTTGCCCACCTCATTCATCCGCTTCCCTTCACGGCCTATGGCGTCGGCATTGTCACGGCGCTGCAGGGCGCGCTTGCCGTGCGCGATATCGGCACGCGCCAGCGCGCTATCACGCGCTTCTGGTGCGGTCTTGCGGGCCTTGCGTCGATCGGTGTCGTCACTCTTCTCTTGCCGGTCCAGGCGGGGGTCGAGATGTGGTTTCTCGTGGTGATTTTTGGTGCCGTTTATATCCGGCGTTTCGGCGTTCGGTGGAACGCTGTCGGCATGTATGCCTTCATGTGCACTTTCATCGCAGGTTATCTGAAACCCGGCGCCGGGGATCTTGGCGGCATCGCGGTCGCTATTCTGATCTCGAGCGTGGTTGCCCATATCCTGCGCAACACCGTCTTGCCCGAACGGCGCTCGAAGGATTTCGAGATCGCGATCATCGCGGTCGGCTCGCGGGCACGGTCGCTGTCGCGCCTGTTCGCGCTGGCTGGGAGCCGGGACGCCGGTGCATTGCGCGAGACGTTGATCGGCGCGGAGAACGAATTGCGCGACGCGCTTCTTGTCGCCGACGGCGACCTTCCGGTGAGGGCCGCGAGCGAAACGGCGGAGCCCGCGCGCCGTGCCATGGCGGAATGCCTGATGGATGTTCAGGTGATCGCGGAGATCAGAACCGCTGCGATATTCGCCGAACGGCCCGATCGCGCATTCGAAGCCCGGATCGACGCGCGCTTCCATGAAGCACTCGGCCGCATGCACCGCCTGGCGCGCGAATTGCCGGCCGAGGCATTCGAAGGCAAGGCCGTACCGCTTCAGCGTCCGCCGGCGCCCCAGTTCACCGGCCTGGTCTCGGACCCGGCCCTGCGCACGGCACTGCAGGTCACGCTCGCAACGGGGATCGCCATGGGGGGCGGCCTCCTTCTTTCGCCCACCCGCTGGTTCTGGGCGATTCTGACCGCCTTCCTTGTCTTCACCAATGTCCAGTCGCGTGGCGATACGCTGATTCGGGGCTTGTCGCGAGCGGTCGGAACGCTGTTGGGCATCGTTTTCGGCATCGGGCTCGCGACGCTCCTTGCTGGCGATGTCGTTCTCTCTTCGGCTCTTGCGATCGTCTCGATCTTCGTCGCCTTCTACTTTCTCATCGTCTCCTATGCGGTGATGACTTTCTTCATCACAATCGCGATTTCGTTGATCTACGGGCTGATCGGCGTCTTCACGCCCGACCTTCTCATTCTTCGCCTCGAGGAGACGCTGATCGGCGCGCTCGCCGGCATCTTCGTGAGCTTCGTGGTTTTCCCCCGTACGGCCCGAGGGGCGGCGGACGACGCGGCCCGGGATTATTTCAAGGCGGCGCAGGGCTCCCTCTCCGCGATTTCGGCAGCGCTGCGGGGCGAGCACGGCGCGGACAAGCTGGCGCTGGAACGGGCGCTCGACCGGTCCTATGACGGTGTGGTGACGGCTGCGAGGGGGATCGGCAGCCCCTGGCAGATGCAGCGCCGTCCCGGCCCCGTGCGCCGGACGCTGTTTCGCATGCGAGGGCTCGCCCACTTCGTCCACGTGCTCGGCGGCCATGTCTCGCGAGGAGATCTTTCGGGGGTGGATCGCGAGGCGCTGGCGAGCGAAGTCGACAGCCTCGCGGCAAAGCTGGAACAACTCGCTGCGCAATCCGGCTATTTCGACAAGGGCTCCCTTCTTCCGCCGGTGGTGGGGAGTACGGACGTGACGAACCGGGACGAGCCGCGTTTGATTGTCGCCGTAATGAACAGGATCGTCGACGGTTTTCTCGCCGAAGGCCGATAGACGCGAAAGACCGCTCCGGCATCCGGCTTGTTGTCCGGTGTCGATGGCTGAAGAACGGGGCTCATAAAAAAGGCCCCGGCGTCGATCGCTGGGGCCTTCTCAGATCATTCGTTACAGCGTCCGTGTCACCGATGCCGGCGACACGGGGCTGATATCAGCATCAGTTCGAGGAGCCGTCCGTCGGCGCGTCGGTGGACGGGCTCTCTTCAGCAGCGGCGTCGCCAGTGGCACCGGCATCGTCGGCCGTACCGGCTTCGGCACCGCCGGAGGCGGAGTTCAACTCGGCATACTTGCCGTCGTTCCACTCGTACATGACGTAGCCCGGCAGGGTTACGTCGCCCTTGTCGTCGAAGGACAGGTCACCGATGACGGTGGAGAAGTCGCCGCTGTTGAGCGCTTCGACGACCGGGTCGAAGTCGGTGGAGCCGGCTTCGTTGGCTGCATCGGCCCATGCCTGGATCGCGGCGTAGGTGTAAAGGACGTAGCCTTCGGTCGTCTTGCCTTCGGCCTCGAGCTTCTCGACCACCGGCTTGGCGGACTCGTTGTTGCGCGGATCGGGCGAGAAGGTCATCAGGGTGCCCTGGCCGGCATCGCCGGTGATGGCCCAGTATTCGTCGGTGACGAGCGCGTCACCCGACATGATGACCGTATCCATGCCCTGCTCGCGCATCTGGCGCGCCATCAGGCCGGCTTCGGTGTGGTAGCCGCCGATATAGACGAGGTCGATGCCGGCCTGCTTCATCTTGGTGACGAGCGAGGTGTAGTCCTTTTCACCGGCCGTATAGGCTTCGACGAGGGCGGGCGTCTTGCCGGCTTCCTCGTAGTATTTCTGGGTCTGGTCGGCGAGGCCCTTACCGTAAGCGGTCTTGTCGTTCAGGATCGCGACATTGGCATCGGGGAAGTTCTCGGCGATGTAGGCGCCGGCGACTTCGCCCTGCTGGTCGTCACGGCCGCAGACGCGGAAGATGCCGTCGCCCGGGCGCTGGTCGGTGTAGTCCGGATTGGTGGAAGCCGGCGTGATCTCGATGATCTGCTCGTCGGCATAGACCTGGGACGCCGGGATCGAGGAGCCCGAGCAGAAGTGACCTGCCACGAAGGGCACGCCTTCGGACGCGAAGTTGTTCGCGACCGCCACGGCCTGTTTCGGATCGCACGCGTCGTCACCGATGGAGAGCTGCAGCATTTCGCCGTTGACGCCGCCGGCTTCGTTGATGTCAGCCACAGCCTGTTCGGCGCCGACGCGAAGCTGCTCGCCGAAGCTTGCATACTGGCCGGTCATCGGGCCTGCGACACCGATCGTGATGTCAGCCTTGGCCGCGCCCGTGAAGACGAGACCGAGTGCCGCGCCGGCTAGAAGTGCCTTTTTCATGAATGCTCCCTGGTCGATTTGTTGTGCCCCGGTAAGGGGATTGGGTCAGGAATGGGGTTCCATGCCTGAGGCGGATTAAAGACGGTCGAAATCACTTTGGCTAGTCGTTTCGCCGCTTTTTTCGACCTTGGTGAATTAAGAGGCGATTCACCAAGGGATTCGAACTGTCAGCCAGCCTTCAGGAAGCCGTACTGCCGCGCCATCTGACGATTTCGCACATAGCTTCGGCCTGCGGCCGCGATCGCGAACAGGACGATATAGTCGACGACGCCGTAATAAAGCGCGGTCCCGAACCCATCGAGCGGAAGAAAGAACGTGCCGTCGAACAGGCTGAAGTGAATGAAGCGTACCGCGATGTCGAGCAGGAACACATAGAAGGCCATCAGCCCCCAGCCGCTCCAGGCCATCGCCGTCGAGCGCCCGATCGCGAAGGCGGCTGCACCGCCGAGGATGACGGTGACGAAGACGAATTCCCAGATCGAGACTTCCCAGATGAGACCCATTTCGGCTTCCATCAGTGGGCTCCCCCTTCAAGATAGGCGCTGCGCACTTCTTCGCGCGACAGGAGTTCCTTGCCGGTCCCGCTCATCGTGATCGAGCCGTTGACCATGACATAACCGCGATGGGCGAGGCGCAGTGCGTGGAAGGCGTTCTGTTCCACGAGGAACACCGTGAGCCCTTCGGTCCGGTTGAGTTCACCGATCGCCGAGAAGATCTGTTTCACGATCAGCGGGGCAAGGCCGAGAGAGGGCTCGTCAAGCAAAAGAAGCTTGGGCCGGCTCATCAGCGCGCGGCCGATGGCCAGCATCTGCTGCTCGCCGCCCGACAGCGTTCCGCCGCGCTGGCCGCGCCGTTCCTTGAGGCGCGGAAACAGCTCGAACACCTTGTCGAGGTCGGACTGGAAGTCTTTCGGATCCTCCAGGATCGCGCCCATCTGCAGGTTTTCCATCACCGTCATGCGCGAGAAGATGCGCCGGCCCTCGGGGGACTGGGCGATCGAGCGGGACATGATGTCGTGGGTCGGCAGCCGCGTGATGTCGTCGCCGCGATAGATGATCTGGCCGTTGCGTGCCTGGGGCGAGCCGCAGATCGTCATCATCAGCGTCGACTTGCCGGCGCCGTTCGCGCCGATCAGCGTGACGATCTCGCCGCTATAGACATCGACATCGACGCCGCGCAGCGCCTGGATCTTGCCGTAGAACGTCTCGACGCCGCGGATCGACAGGAGAAGTTCGCGATTTTCGGAATCGTCGATCACCGCGCTCATGCCTGGCCTCCGTCGGACATGGTTTGTGTCGCCGCCTTCTGTGAGGCCGGGTGCTTGAGGTCTTCCTCCACCTCATCGACCTCCTCGTCGTCGACGCCGAGATAGGCAGCGATCACCTTCGGATCGTCGCGCACGGCGCGGGCATCGCCGTCGGCGATCTTCTTGCCGTAGTCGAGCACCACGATGTGGTCTGAGATTTCCATGACGACGCCCATATCGTGCTCGATGAGAAGAACCGAGACGCCGTCGCGGTCGCGGATCGAGCGCAAGAGATCATTCAGTTCGGCCGACTCACGCGGGTTCAGGCCGGCGGCCGGCTCGTCGAGGCAGAGAAGGCGCGGATTGGTGCACATGGCCCGCGCGATCTCCAGCCGGCGCTGGTCGCCATAGGAAAGATCGGCTGCGGGATCGTCGGCTCGGTCGAGAAGCGAAATGCGGTCGAGCCACGCGATTGCCTTCTCCTTGGCGCGCTCTGCTTCGCGTCGCCAGCCCGGAAGGCCGAGCAGGCCGGCGATCGAATATCCCGAAGCGCGCATCAGATGGTTATGCTGGGCGACGAGCAGGTTTTCCAGAACCGTCATGCCGCCGAAGAGACGGATATTCTGGAAGGTGCGCGCGACGCCGGCCGTCGCCGTGATGCGGAAGTCGTTCATCCGCTCCAGGAGATAGATGCCGTCTTCGCCCTCGCGGCTGTATTGCTGGCCGGACTTCGTCAGGTCCGCAATCGAGGCGTCGGTCGGCTTCTTGCCGCGCCGAAGCACGATGCGGCCCTCGGTCGGCTTGTAGAAGCCCGTAACGCAGTTGAAGACCGTGGTCTTGCCGGCGCCGTTCGGGCCGATCAGCGCCGTGATATCGCCGCGTCCGACACTGAAGGACAGGTTGTCGATGGCGACGAGCCCGCCGAAGCGCATGGTCAGATGCTCGACCGTCAGGACCGGATCGTCGGTCCACCGGGCGTGGGCGGCAGGCGTGGCTTTCTTGTCTTGCATGATGCTGGACATGATCAGTGACCCTCGCCCTGGCTGACGAGATCGGCGCCGATCTTTTTCTTTTCCTTGTAGAACACCGACGGAACGCGGGTCGATATGAGACCTCTCGGCTTCCAGACCATGATCGCGACCATCGCGAGACCGAAGATCAGCATACGGTACTGGGTCGGATCGAAGCCCGCACCGAACACCGCTTCGAGAACGGTGAGATTGCGAAGGAGCTCGATGCCGCCGATCATCACCACCGAGGCGATGACGACGCCGAGCTGCGAGCCGAGACCCCCGAGAACGACGATGGCGAGGATGATCGCCGATTCGATGAAGGTGAAGCTTTCAGGCGAGATGAAGCCCTGTCTCGTCGCGAAGAACGAGCCGGCGAAGCCACCGAACATCGCACCCGTTGCAAAGGCCGAGAGCTTGACGTTGACCGTGTTGATGCCGAGCGCTCGGCAGGCGATCTCGTCTTCACGCAAGGCTTCCCAGGCGCGCCCCACGGGCAGCTTGCGCATGCGCATCGTGACGAAATTGGTCAACAGCGCGAGGGCAAGGATGATGTAGTAGAGGAAGATGAAGCGCTGGATCGGATTGTATTCGATCCCGAAATAGGCCGCGAAGCCATCATCGCCGCGCGAGAATTCCAGGCCGAACAGCGTCGGCTTGGGAATGCCGAGAAGACCGTTCGGGCCGCCGGTGAAATCGTACCAGTTCAGGAGAACGACGCGGATGATCTCGCCGAAGGCGAGCGTCACGATGGCGAGATAGTCACCGCGCAGGCGCAGCACCGGGAAGCCGAGCATGATGCCCCAGAGCGCCGCGAACAGGCCGGCCATCGGCAGGCAGACCCAGAAGCCGAGGTCTAAATTCGTCGACAGGAGCGCGAAGGAATAGGCGCCCACCGCATAGAAGGCGACATAGCCGAGATCGAGGAGACCGGCGAGGCCGACGACGATATTGAGGCCCCAGCCGAGCATCACATAGGTGAGAATCAGGATCGACAGGTCGAGCAGATAGCGGTTCTGCCGTGGCAGGAACAGGTCGAGCAGGAACGGCAGGAAGATCGCGACGAGCAGCAAGGTAATGCCGAGAATCTTGCCGATCGGCAGCGATTTGCCGCGCGAAGCCGTGCTCTTGAAGAGCTGCGTTATCGGCCTTTCGGTGCGAAAGATGAAGAAGGACAACAGGAAGCGGCCGACGAAGGCGATGCCGATCCACGTGACCCAGAGGCCCGGCCTCAAGGTGAGATCGAGACCGCCGCTTCCGATATCGGTCCGGAACATGAAGAAGAAGATGGTGAGCGCGCCGACGAGGGCAGCGGTGATGCCGGCCTCCTTCAGGGAGCGGACGAGGCGCGAGTCCCCCTCCGGAGCCTGGCTGAAGGGCGGCTCGCCCTGCATCGCGTCGCGGATCGCCTCGTTTTCGAGCTCTTCGCCCTCGGGCCGGTTCGAGGCGGTTGGCTGGTTGGTGCTTGCCATGTTCCTCAGACCTTCTCGACTTCCGGGCGGCCGAGCAGGCCGGAGGGCATGAAGATCAGAACGATGGCGAGGATCGAGAAGGCGGCCACATCCTTGTATTCAACCGAGAAATAGCCCGACCAGAAGGTCTCGATCAGGCCGATCGCGAGCCCCCCGAGCATTGCGCCCGGCAGCGAACCGATGCCGCCGAGAACGGCTGCGGTGAAGGCTTTCACGCCGGCTATGAAGCCGATGTAGAAGTCGATGACGCCGTAATAGAGCAGATACATGGTGCCGGCGACGGCCGCGAGCGCGGCGCCCATCACGAAGGTCAGCGAGATCGTGCGGTCGACGTTGACGCCGAGAAGTGCGGCCATCTTGCGGTCCTGCTCGCAGGCGCGCTGCTGGCGGCCGAGCGAGGTCTTGCCGATCACCAGCGAAAAGGCCGTCATCAGGACGATCGTCGAGACGATGATGATGATCTGCATGTAGGAGAGCTGAACGACGATGCCGCCGGGCCCGTCCATCAGCGTGATGCCCCCCTGGATCTGCGGCGGTAGCGGCTTGACGCGCGCGCCCTGGGTGACCTGAACGAAGTTCTGCAGGAAGATCGACATGCCGATCGCGGTGATCAGCGGAGCGAGACGGAAGGAGCCGCGCAGCGGCCGGTAGGCGACCCGCTCGATCGTCCATCCCCAGACCGCCGTGAACAGCATGGCGACGGCGAGAATGATGAGGAGCACCAGCGGCAGGAAGGTGATGCCGAGGGCGGCCAGCGCCAGAAATGTCGTGAGCGCAATGAATGCGCCAATCATGAAGATCTCGCCATGGGCGAAGTTGATCATGCCGATGATGCCGTAGACCATCGTGTATCCGATGGCGATCAATCCGTAGATCGATCCCAGCGTGATCCCGTTGATCAGCTGCTGCAGAAAATATTCCATTCGCGCCCGTCTTTTTACCGCGTGCTTTTGGTTTGGATCGACAGCTTTTTGAACTCGGTCAGGAAGCGCTGCGTCCGGCAATGCTCGCCTTGAAAAAAATCAAGGCAATTTCAGAACGTGATGCATTCCATAGCATCACCCCGCTGGCAAGTGCCAACTTCACCAATCCTCGCTTCGTTTGCGAGGGGGCGTGGAAGACATGTGCGCTGCATCAATCATTGTAAGTGATGGATTTGCGCAACGCTTCGGCGGGTTGAGCGATCTTCGATGCCTGCAATCTGCAGGGCACAAATCTTGTGGGAAAGTACTCTTTGGAATAGGTCTGAAGTGGGAGACGAGCCAGGGTGCCGAGTGTGGCACTGCGGCCGGGAGGACAATCATGGAACTGGCCGATCCAGCCATCGGCCGGCGATCGCCGCGCGGTATCGAAACGTCGGTCTATTCCGGCTGCGACATCGAGGAAGCTTGCGAGACCGCGCGGGCAGTCGCCGCGCGTGGCGAATTCACCTTGATGCTCGCCCTGTTCGACCGGGGCTTCGAGGTCGGCGAACTGGCGCGTTGCCTCAGGCGTGAGGTCGAAGTTCCAACGCAAGTCTGCTCATCGACCGCCGGTGGCGTCGGACCGTTCGGCTATATCGATGGCTGCATCATTTTCGTATTCTTCTCTTCGTCCGAATTCGAGGTTCTCGCGGACGTGGTTCCGTCCATCTCCTCCGGCGGACTGGAGCGTGGGGCATCCGTCGCGAGCAATCTCTACCAGCGGTTCCAGAACCATGTGGCCCACCGGCGGATGGATGACGCCGAGAACGGCAAGGTCTTCGCGCTGACCTTTATCGACGGCCTTTCGAAACATGAAGAGGTCGTGGTCGCCGCCGTGCAGCGCGGACTGCCGAATCTTCCGCTCGTCGGCGGTTCCGCCGGCGACGGACTTGCCTTCGAGCAGACCTATGTCTGCCTCGACGGACGGGCCTATACGGATGCGGCGATCGTCTGCCTGATCTGGACGAAAAAGCCGTTCAGGGTGTTCAAGTCCGATCATTACCGACCAACCGATGTCCGCCTTGTCGTGACCGGATGCGATCCGGAGAAGCGGCTCGTCACGGAACTCAACGGGATCGACGCGGCACAGGAATATGCGAGTGTTCTCGGTCTCGATCCGCAAGGTCTCACCCCCTTCTCCTTTGCCGCACATCCGCTGGCGGTGCGGGTCGGTGGAGAGCATTACTGTCGCTCGATCCGCCGCATGGAGCCGGACGGCCTCTCCTTCTTTTGCGCTATCGAAGAGGGCGTCGTCCTCACCATCGCCGAAGCCACAGACATGATCGATTCGATGAGCTGCGCCCTGGACAGGATCGCCGAGGAGCTCGGCGGTATCGATGTCGCGCTCGGCTTCGACTGCATTCTTCGACGGATCGAAGTCGAGGAACGCCAGCTGACGCGCCGGGTCGCCAAGGTGTTCGACGATCACAACGTCATCGGCTTCACGACCTATGGCGAGCAGTTTGCCTCCATGCATCTCAACCAGACGCTGACCGGAATCGCCTTCGGCGCCTCGAAGGTGGAACCGCTCGCCGAGGAACACCGCGCGAGCGTCGGGGCAGGGGCAGGGGCAGGGACATGATACTTGGCACGCTCGGGACGATCGCCGCGGACGAACAGCCGGAGACCGATTCGCCCGAAAAGGAAGAAATCCGCCGTTTGAAGCGCATCAATCTCGCCTTGATGCGACGGATCGATCAGGTCACCGACAGCCAGGCCAATGCCTATTCCCTGTTCGAGACGGCGATCCAGCGCGAGACCCAGGTCCGGCTGCGGACCGAGGAACTTTCCGAAGCGTTGAAGGCGCTGGAGGAGACCAACCGGAAGAACCTTGCAGCGCGAGAGGCGGCCGATAACGCCAATCGATCGAAGTCTAAATTCCTGGCTGCCGCCAGCCATGACATCCTGCAACCGCTGAATGCCGCACGCCTGTCGCTCTTTGCAGTGCAGGGCTCAGGGCTCAATCCGGAGGGCGAGCGCTTCGCGGTGGCGGTCGATCGCGCGCTCGATACGATGGAAGACCTGATCGGCAGCGTTCTCGAAATCGCGCGCCTCGATGCCGGGGTGCTCGAGCCCGATATCGGCGAGATCGCCCTCGGCGATCTCTGTGCGGGTCTTGCCGCGCAATTTCAGCCGCTTGCGCGGGAAAAGGGCCTTTCCCTGCGCGCCGTAGGCCGCGATCTGATCGGCCTGTCCGACGCGGCCCTCTTGCGCCGGCTTCTGGCAAATCTCCTCTCGAACGCGATCCGCTATACCGACAGGGGCGGCGTTCTGATCGGCGCCCGGCGACGTGGCGACTGTGTTCGCGTCGATGTGGTCGATACGGGACGCGGGATCGCGGCCGATCAGTACGAGAAGATTTTCGAGGAATTTCATCGCGGCCGGCTCGGACCCCAGACGTCGAGCGCACGGCCGGGTCTTGGCCTTGGCCTCTCCATCGTCAAGCGCACGACGGCTTCGCTGGGACATCGTCTCACCTTCCGCTCCCGCGAGGGGCGAGGAAGTGTCTTCTCCGTTACCCTGCCGCTCGCGCCGGTCCAGCATCGGCAGGAAAAGCCCGCTTCGCCGCGGGTTCAGGCCTCCGGCATCGGCCTTGCCTTTTCCAAGGTGCTGCTTGTCGAAAGCGAGAAGGCGGTCATGGAGGCGACGGTCGCTCTCCTGGAGCGCTGGTCGTGCACGGTGCGCACTGCGACCGGCATCGGCGAGGCGCAGGCAATCCTGTCCCAGGACAAGTTCTATCCGGATGTCGTCATCGCCGATTATTGGCTCGACAAGAGGCAGCTTGGAACAGATGTCGTGGAGGCCGTGCGATCGATGCTCGGCCGCAGCGTGCCGGCCTGTGTGCTGACGTCCGATTATGCCGACGAAACCGAAGAACAGGTCCAGAAGAGCGGCTGCGAGCTGATCCGCAAACCCGTTCGGCCTGCCGAGCTTCGCGCTCTGCTCGCCCATATGACGGCTTGATCCGGATCAGACCTAAACCCGTTCGAGCCGCTTGCCATCGCTCGCCTGCTGGCCGAGGCTTTCGAAATCGAGCTTGGAGATTTCGATCACGGCCTGGGTTCGGCTGAAGACGTTGAGCTTGCGCAGTATTTCCGAGACGTGCGCCTTCACGGTCGTTTCGCCGACGGACAATTCGTAAGCGATCTGCTTGTTGAGAAGCCCCTGGCGGATCATCGACAGGACGCGCAATTGCTGCGGCGTCAGGCTCGCGACGCGCGAGGCGAGCGAATCGACATCCGGGTGATCTTCCGGCCCATTGGCGATGAGTTCGTCCTGCACATAGACCGAGCCGGACAGGACCTCCGTGATCGCCGTCGCAAGATCCAGCTTCTTGGCCGATTTCGAAACGAAACCGGCCGCGCCGTAGGAGAGGACGCGCCGCACGATCTTCGGGTCGTCGAGGGCGGAGACCACAAGAATCGGCAGCTTCGGAAACCGCGCCCGTAATTCGAGAAGTCCCTCGAAGCCGGACACCCCGGGAATGGTGAGATCGAGAAGCGCCAGATCGAAGCCCGTCTCATGGTCGTCGACCGCCTTGATGGCGGCTTCGATCGCGTCGGTCTCGACGGTCTGAGAGTCGGGAATGGCCGCATCGATCGCAGCGCGCAGGGCATCGCGGAAAAGCGGATGGTCGTCGATGAGGAGAAAGGTCGTCATGATGTGCCCTCGAATCCTGCCGGCGGCGGCCAGCCCACCTTATCAAACTTTGTGCAGCTTACGGTGAGCCGGCAGGCTAGTGCAATTCGCCTTTGGTGCGGGAGCGGCGCTGTTGTCCAGTCGTCTGGCGAAGTGTTCAAGCGCCGCCGGTCCTATCCCGGATTGTTCGATTCCGGCAGCCGGCGATCCTGGGCAAGGTTTGCGGCCTCCGGTTTTGTCACCGTTGCTCCTTCCACCCAGCGCGCGACGAACCACCAGCCGACGGCCCAGGCCGCTCCGATGGTCCAGCCGGCGAGCACGTCCGTCGGCCAGTGGACGGCAAGATAGACCCGGCTGACACCGACGAGGATCGTCAGGATGACCGCGCAGGTGACGAGAAATATCCGGATCCGCACGCGCGGCTCCACCCGGGCCGTGAGGATTGCGAGCGTGAGATAGGTGACCGCCGACATCATCGCATGGCCGCTCGGAAAGCTTGCCGTGTAGACATGCGTGCCGTGGGGCACGAGGTCAGGGCGGGGTCGCGAAAAGCCCCATTTGAGGAGTTGGCTCATGGCAAAGCCCGAGGCAATCGCCGCGATGACGACCAGCGCGGTGCGCCATTTGTCTTGCATGAACAGATAAAGGGCGGCGAACGCCGTCACCATGATGAGGACGCCGGTTCCGCCGAAGGCCGTCATGTCCCGCCCGAACACTTCGAGCCATGGCGGGCCGAGGGGATCGCGCGGATCGGCCGCACTACGCATCAGGAGAAGGATATCGCGATCCAGCGCCTCGGTGTCGCCTTCCAGAACCTCGCCGGCCAGGGCGACGAAGGCCCAGATGCCGCAGGCCGCGATCAGGATCGCGATCAAGACTTTCAGCTCGATCCGGCTTTTGATGAAGTGTTTGATGGTGTTGAGATCGAACATGCGTCGGTTCCTGTGGCGCTTGTTTCACCATGTGGGGGCATGCACGGTCCTGGCAACGCAAGCGGTGAACGATTGCGCGTGATCTCAAAGGTCTGGTAATCGCCTCGTCCATGAGCCCAATCCTCCGCTTCGCTCCGTCTCCGACGGGATTCATCCATATCGGCAATCTCCGGACCGCGCTGTTCAACTGGCTTTACGCCAAGAGCCGTGGCGGCGCGTTCGTGCTGCGCTTCGATGACACCGATCGCGAGCGCTCGACGCGGCAATTCGCCGACCAGATCGAGGCCGATCTCGCCTGGATCGGGATCGAGCCGGACCGCACCTTGCGGCAGTCCGAGCGGATCGCGCTTTATGACGATGCGGCCGAGAGGCTGAAAAGCTTAGGGCTTCTCTATCCTTGCTACGAGACGCCGGACGAACTCGACCGCAAGCGCAAGAGGCTGGCGGCGCGCGGATTGCCGCCGGTCTACGGCCGCGAGGCGCTTCGCCTTTCGCCGGAAGAAAAGCTTGCGTTCGAGGCCGAGGGACGCAAGCCGCACTGGCGGTTCCTTCTGCCCAACCACGACGGCGACCCCGCGATCACCAGACGGACCGAAGTCAGTTGGGATGATCTGGTGCGCGGGCCCCAGACGGTCGATCTCGCCTCGCTCTCCGATCCCGTGCTGATCCGTGCCGATGGCAGCTATCTCTATACGTTGCCGTCCATCGTCGACGACGGGGAGGCCGGTGTCACCGACATCATTCGCGGCGACGACCACGTGACGAATACCGGCGTCCAGATCCCGATCTTCGAAGCACTCGGGCTGACCGCGCCCCGCTTCGGTCACCACAATCTCATCACCACGATCGGCGGGGAGGGGCTTTCTAAGCGGACCGGCTCGCTGTCCATCATGGCGTTGCGCGAAGACGGCTACGAACCGATGGCGGTCGCCTCGCTTGCGACCCTTGTCGGGCTTTCAGGTTCCATCGAGGCGGTCGAGACGCTCGACGCACTGGCGGCGCGGGTGGATCTTGGCGAGGTGTCGGTCTCGGCGTCGAAATTCGATCCGGCCGAGCTCGATCGCCTCAACGAGGAAATCGTGCATGGACTGGACTATGCCGCAGTCGCCGATCGTCTTTCGGGGCTCGCTATTCCGGATGGCGAGCGCGAGGCGTTCTGGCTGGCCGTGCGGGCCAATTGCGCGAAGGTGCGGGACGCAGGGTTCTGGTGCGATGTCGTCTATGGTGAAATCGAGCAGAATACGAATACGGACGCCGAAGAACAGGCTTTCCTGACGACCGCGCTGGAGCGCCTTCCCGAAGGCCCGGTTGGCGAGACGACCTGGAAGGTCTGGACCGGCGACCTGAAAAAAGAAACCGGCCGCAAGGGCCGGTCGCTTTTCATGCCGTTGAGGCTTGCCCTGACGGGGCTCGATCACGGCCCGGAACTGGCCGCGCTCCTGCCACTCATTGGTCGGGAAAGAATCGCGGCCCGACTCGGCGGATAACCTTCTGCCGATTGGAGACCTCGGCGACGTCCTTGCTGCCGCCTCTGAGGTCGCTCACCAGAATGGCCTGCGGTTCCGGCCTGCGGATTGGAAGCGGAATGGCGGATTGGAACGGAAGCTCGCCCAGGTCATCTGCGACCTCGATCTTGAAGGCGGGTTCCGGCTCGATTTCACAGGCCTTCGCTGCCGTCGCATCGATCCCTTTGGTCTTGTAGGCGAAGGCCGTTGCCAGATCGGTGTAGTTCTTGCCCGTCGAGTGGCTCACCATGTTTTCTGCTTCCTCGCGCAGGACACGGTGAAAATAGAGATCGACCTCCGTACCAGGACAGCGCGCCTCGCATGCTTCCATGTCGCGGTCGAAATAGTCCTCCGTCGTCGAGAAGCTCACCGGGAAGAAGTAGCCGTCCGCCTTGCGCACGCAGAGCGTACGATAGGTGTAGCTCGATCCGCGAGAGGAAGTGGCGCTGGCGCTTCTTGAACGGGCTGACGACCGCGACGAGCGGCTGGCCGACTGACGCTGGCGTTTCACCGATCGTTTGACCGTTCGCTTCCGTATGACCTGCCGCCCGATGGTTCGCTTTGGAGCGGCTTGGCCGATCTTGCGGCGATGAGCGGCTGTCGGAGCGCCAAACAACCGTTCCAGAACGGATTGCGCCTGGGCCTGCATCGGCACCATGGGAATCATGCCGGCGACCATCACGCTGAATGCGAGCACCAGTCGCGGAACGGTCCGATAGAGTTTCGTGGCAAAGGTCATGCGTCACCACACAAGGTTCATGAAAGCGAGTAGCGGAAGTAAGTAGACGGAATGGTCGGTCCGTCTACCCTTAACGATCTCTTCAGGCCGTGTTTTACCCCACTGCACGCGATGCGCAATGCAGGTTGGAAAGCAGGGTAAATATCGGCAGTGACCGAATTTTCGGCTATTCCTGAGCTGCGTTCCTATCTTTCGCGTTTTGAACCACTTGTGCGGCAGCGATGGCAGCCATGTTCACGACACCGCGCGAGGTAACCGATGGCGTCAGAACGTGGGCTGGCGAATTCGTCCCCAGAAGAATGGGCCCGACATGCAGCGCCTCGAGCATGGTCTTTACCACGTTGAGCGTGATGTTGGCGGCATCGAGGGTCGGGAAGATCAGGAGATTGGCTTCACCGGTCAGAGTGGAGTTCGGCATGGTCCGTTCCCGCATCGCCGCATTCAGCGCTGCATCGCCGTGCATCTCCCCGTCGATTTCGAGATCCGGACACCGCTCACGGATCAGCGCAAGGGCCTTGCGCAGCTTGCGGGTATCGTCGGTATCGTCCGTGCCGAAATTGGAATGGGAGACGAGCGCGGCCTTCGGCGTGATGCCGAAGCGTTTGATCTCCTCGGCCGCAAGGGCGGTCATTTCCGCGATATCCTCGGCGGTCGGGCAGCGCTGGACATAGGTATCGACGAAGAACTTCGTGCCTTGCTGCGCGATGAGCACGCTGAGCGCGGCGAAGCGCCGGACGCCCGGTTCCAGGCCGATGACCTGGCTGATGTCGCGCACATGGTGGGGGTAGCGCCCCTCAAGGCCGCAAATGAGGGCTTCGGCCTCGCCGCGCGCGACGGCTGTTGCCGCGATCACCGTTGAATTGGTCCGCATGACGGTGCGCGCCGAGTCCGGCGAGATTCCCTTCCGGCCGACCTTGGCGAAATAGGTGTCGACATAGTCGCGATAGCGCGGATCGTCGGTCGGATCGACCACCTGAAAGTCCTTTCCAGGCGCGATCGAAAGCCCGAACCGCTTGAGCCGGCTCTCGATGACCGAAGGACGGCCAACAAGGATCGGCTGGCAGACGCGGTCTTCAATAAGAACCTGAGAAGCGCGCAGCACGCGCTCGTCCTCGCCGTCCGCGAAAATGACCCTGTGATCGGTATCCTGGGTGGTCTTGAAGATCGGCTTCATGATGAGGCCGGACCGGAACACGAAGCGGTTGAGCTTCTCCATGTACTGGTTCATGTCCTCGATCGGCCGGCTTGCAACGCCCTCCTTCTCGGCGGCTTTCGCGACCGCCGGGGCGATCTTGAGGATCAGGCGGGGATCGAAGGGTGTCGGAATGAGATATTCCGGTCCGAAGATCGGCGTGCCCGACCCATAGGCCTTCGCGGCGACCTCGTTGACGTTTTCGCGGGCGAGCGCGGCGATGGCATCGACCGCCGCCATCTTCATCTTCTCGGTGATATGGGTCGCGCCACAATCCAGCGCGCCACGGAAGATGAAGGGGAAACACAGGACGTTGTTGACCTGGTTCGGATAGTCCGAGCGGCCCGTACAGATCATCGCGTCCGGGCGCACTTCGCGGGCAAGATCCGGCATGATTTCCGGAACCGGATTGGCAAGGGCCAGGATCAGCGGATTCTCCGCCATGGTCTTAAGAAGCTCGGGCTTGAGGACGCCTGCCGCCGAGAGGCCGAGGAAGATGTCGGCGCCGTCGATCGCATCCTCGAGGGTGCGCTTGTCGGTCTTGCGGGCGTATTTGGCCTTCCATCGGTCCATGCCGGTGTTGCGGCCTTCGTAAACCACGCCGTCGCGATCGGTCACGAGGATATTCTCGGGCTTGGCGCCGCATTCGACCAGGAGGTTGAGGCAGGCGAGGGACGCCGCGCCCGCGCCGGAGGCGACGATCCGAACGTCTTCCAGCTTCTTCTCGGACAGCAGCAGCGCGTTGCGCACCGCCGCCGCGACGATGATCGCGGTGCCATGCTGATCGTCGTGGAAGACCGGGATCTTCATTCGCTCGCGCAGGCGCGATTCGATCTCGAAGCATTCCGGCGCCTTGATATCTTCGAGATTGATGCCACCGAAGGTCGGCTCAAGCGCTGCGACCACCTCGCAGACATGATCGATTTCCCTGGCGTCGATCTCGATGTCGAAGACGTCGATATCAGCGAATTTCTTGAAGAGAACTGCCTTGCCCTCCATGACCGGCTTGGAGGCGAGGGGGCCGATATCGCCGAGGCCGAGAACGGCGGTGCCATTGGAGATGACCGCGACGAGGTTGGCGCGGCTCGTATAGTCCGCCGCCTTATGCGGGTCTTCGGCGATCTCGAGGCAGGGTGCGGCGACACCCGGGGAATAGGCAAGCGCGAGATCGCGCTGGTTGCCGAGGGGCTTGGTCGCCTGGATCGCCAGTTTCCCGGGCTTTGGATTGCGGTGGTAGAAAATCGCCTGCTGGTCGAGATCGCCTTCTGACAGACGTTCGCTATCGCCGCTGGATGCCATGTTTCCCGTTCCCTCGATATCGTTTGTTTTGTCGATAGAGGATAGGGTCAGAAGCCGCGTAAGCCAACGCACAAGCGAGAGCATATTACAGGCGTTCGCACCTATCCGTCTTTTTTTGCGATAGCGGTTGTTGCTCTCTTTCCACAAGAGGCCGGCAAAGCGTCACAAGGATGTAATCGAACGCGCGCAGACCGGGAGCGTCACCGTTGCACAACGAGGATGCTTAGGCACATGGCCTCATCGACCGAACCCCGGCGTTTCCGCACTTTGTTCGTCTCCGATATCCATCTTGGATCAAAGGCGGCGCGGGCGGACATGTTTCTCGACTTCATGCGCCGGCATGAAGCCGACACCTGGTACCTCGTCGGCGACATCGTCGACGGTTGGCGACTCAAGCGCATGTGGCACTGGCCACAAACCCATAACGACGTGGTCCAAAAGCTCTTGCGGAAAGCGCGCAAGGGAGCACGGATCGTCTACGTGCCGGGCAATCACGACGAATTCCTGAGAAGCTTTCCGGGGCAGCATTTCGGTGGAGTCGAGGTGCGCCAGAACGATGTGCACACGACCGCCGACGGTCGTCGGCTCCTCGTCATACACGGCGACGAATTCGATATCGTCGTCAAGAACTGGCGGCTCGTCGCCTATCTGGGCGACTGGGCCTATGACACGGCGATCGCGATCAATGTGCTCTTCAACAAGATTCGCCGACGCCTCGGCTTCCCGTACTGGTCCTTTTCGTCCTGGGCGAAGCTGAAGGTGAAAAACGCCGTCAGCTTCATCGGCGCCTTCGAGGAAGCGCTCGCCTCGGAGGCTGAACGCCATGGCTGCAACGGCGTCATCTGCGGTCACATTCACCATGCCGAGCTGAAGAGTTTCGGCGGCATCGAATACGTCAACACGGGCGATTGGGTGGAGAGCTGCACCGCTGTCGGCGAACATTTCGATGGCACGCTCGAACTGATCCGGTTTGCCGACGTGCTGCGCGAGGAGCATCTGTCGGGCAATGTCCACAAGCTTCCGCTTCGGTTGCAAGCCGCCGAAAAGCAGCGGGGGGAGGCTGCGTGATGGGCCGCTATCTGATCGCGACAGACGCCTGGGAACCGCAGGTCAATGGCGTCGTGCGCACGCTATCCCAGCTGGCGAAAACGCTCCGGCGGCGTGGCCATGTGGTGGAGATGGTATCCCCGTCCGACTTCCGCACCGTTCCGTGTCCATCCTACCCGGACATACGGTTGGCTCTTGCGACGAAGAATGCGATGCGGCGGCGGATCGAGGCGTTCGAGCCGACACGCATCCACATTGCGACCGAGGGCCCGATCGGCAGCGCGGCCCGCAAGGCGGTTCTGGAACTCGGCATGAGCTTCACGACGAGCTTCCATACCCGATTCCCGGAATATTTGCGGGAACGCGCACCGATCCCGACGGCGTGGTCCTACGCATATCTGAGGCGCTTCCATCGTCCGGCGAGCGCAGTGCTGGTGCCGACCCAGACCATGTGCAACGAACTCGAAGAGCGCGGTTTCCGCAATACGCTCACCTGGACCCGAGGCGCGGATCGTTCCCAGTTCCGCCCGATGGACCCGTTGATGCTGGACCTGCCGAAGCCGATCTTCCTCACGGTTTCGCGGCTTGCGCCCGAGAAGAACATTCCGGCCTTTCTCGACCTCGATCTGCCCGGCAGCAAACTCGTCGTCGGCGATGGTCCGAGCCGGGCCGATCTGATGGCGCGGTATCCCGACGTCCATTTCGCCGGAATGCAGACCGGCGAGGTGCTGGCCCGATATTATTCTTCCGCCGATGTCTTCGTCTTCCCTTCCAAGACCGACACGTTCGGGATCGTTCTGATCGAGGCGCTTGCCTGCGGAGTTCCGTTTGCCGCGTTCCCCGAACCTGGACCGGTCGATGTTCTCGGAACATCAGAGGCTGGCGCGATCGGCGCGGACCTGAAGGACGCCTGCATGCGGGCGCTCAAGCTCAAGCGCCAGGACGCGCTCGATCGCGCCCAGGATTTCACGTGGGATGCCTGCGCGGACATCTTCCTTGCGGCATCGGACGATGGAGTTGGAGCCCGTCCGGCAAGTCATGGCGTTCCGACGTCCATTGGGCCGCTCGATGCACGGATGACAGCATAATCAGTGTCCGGGCGCTATCTTCTTGGTTGCGACCGCTGATATCGGCCACGTTCGCGAAATCCGTATGGTCGCTCCGCGATGACGGATTTCAGAGGTTCTCCCGCGCCACGCGGGCTTCGATGCCATCCCCGGCTGGATCAGCCGGATACGGTATCACCTGTGCGTCCGGTAGAGTCTTGCGCTGCGGGCAAAGCTCCGTCATGCCGGTGCCATGGAAGCGCAAAGTGAATCAGGCCTTTCAAGGCAACCGATCGAGATCGTGGATCCGGACGACCCGCGGATCGCCGTCTTTCGGGATATTCGCGAGCGCGACATCACCGGTCGGAACGGCTTCATCGCCGAAGGCTCGGTGGTGCTCGACCAGCTTGCGTTGAGCGAACGGTTCCGTCCAAGCGCGGTTCTCGTCCTTCGCAACAGGCTTGAGGGGATCGCCGAGCGACTTCAGCGCTTGCCAGCGGATTGCCCGATCTATCTGACCGAACGGAATGTGATCGATCGGATCGCCGGTTTTCCGATGCATCGGGGCGTGTTGGCCCATGGGATCGACAGGATGCCGGAGCGTTCCGCCCTTAAGGTGCTCGATGGCGCAAGGCGCCGGCCCGGCCCAGTTCTGCTCGCCGCCGGCATTGCCAACCACGACAATATGGGCGCTCTCTTTCGCAATGCCCGCGCCTTCGGCGTGTCCGCGATGCTCATCGACGAGACGAGCTGCAATCCGCTTTACCGCAAGGCCTTGCGGGTCTCTGTCGGCACTGTGCTGACTGAAGATTGGTGTCGGGCCGGCAACGCCGATCAGCTCGTCACAGCGGTCGATGAGGCCGGTTATACGCCCATCGCCCTGACGCCGAAGGCCGAGCACACGCTCGCCGATCTCGACCCTACCGAACGCTTTGCCCTTGTCGTCGGTGCGGAAGGCCCCGGACTTCCCGAGGCGATCTTGCGGCGCATGCGCGGTCTGCGGATCGCGATGGAGCCTGATGTCGACAGCCTGAATGTCGCGACAAGCGCCGCGATCGTGCTCTCGCGTCTCTACGAGGCAAGGCGACCGGTCTCAATTCCGGCCGGTATCAGCTGAAGCGCTCGATCAGGCGCTTTTCGATGCGTCTGTAAAGGTCGCGATAGGCATCGAGAATCTGCTGGCGGGTACCCGTTGCGACCGACGGGTCCGGCATCGGCCAGAATTCGACGTCCGAATAGCTCGCGCCCATCGTATCGAGCGCCAGATGGTGGGCTTCCGGCGCCATGGTGATTACAAGATCGAAATATCCATCTTCAAGGTCTTCGAAGAGATGCGGCTCGTGCCCGCCGAGATCGAGGCCGTTCTCTTCCAGAACCACGTCGACGAACGGATCGCGCTCGCCGGCCCTCACGCCGGCCGAGGCGATATAGGTGCCGCGCGGCAGGATGCGCGAGGCGATCGCAGCGCCCATGGGCGAGCGAATCGAATTCATGCCGCACATAAAAAGCACAGATGTGACGCGCTCGGCCCCACTGTCCGCCATGGCTAGAGTTCCGCCCTCATCGCGCCGAAAAAGGCGGCGGGAGGTCCGAGATTCAAAACGGGAACCAACAGATCAAGCCCGCCGCTGGAGGGCGCAGATCAGGGTGAAAAGCCGGCGCGCGGTGTCCTTGTCGACTTCGATCTTCCCCGCGAGGCGCTCTCGCAACGTCTCCGAACCATCGTTGTGGATGCCCCGGCGCCCCATGTCGATCGCCTCGATCTGCTGCGGCGTGGAGGACCTGATCGCTTCATAATAGCTGTCGCATATCATGAAGTAGTCCTTGATCACCTTTCGAAACGGGGTGAGCGAAAGGATATGCGTGACGAGCTTCTCGTCCTCCTCGTTGCGAATATCGAAGACGAGGCGCTTGTCCACGATGGACAGCTTGAGCTTGAACTTGCCGCCATCCGGCGCGCCGACCGGATCGAACTGATTTTCCTCGATCAGGTCGAAGATCGCGACATTGCGCTCGTGTTCGATATCGGGTGTCGTGCGCCCGATGCTTTCGTCGAGTTCGACATCGATCAGCCGCCCGTGGGTATCGTCAGCCATTATCGCTCTCTCGCCCCGATAGGTTTACGCGTATGCCGACCGAGCGGCCGTGGGCATCCAGACTCTCGATCCGCGCCAGTTCCATGGCCGCTGGCGCCAGGGCCTTGAGCTGGTCCGGTCCGAGCTTCAGGATCGACGTGCGCTTCACGAAGTCGAGGACCGAAAGGCCTGAGGAAAAGCGCGCCGACCGTGAGGTCGGAAGCACATGGTTCGATCCGCCCACATAATCGCCGATGACCTCGGGCGTATAGCGGCCGAGAAAGATCGCGCCGGCATTCACGATGCGCTCCGAGATCGCCTCCGGTTCGTCGGTCGCGATCTCCAGATGCTCCGCCGCGATCCGGTCAGCGAGCGCCGGTGCCTCATCGCGCAGCGAGCGGACGGTGATGATCGCTCCGTTGTCCTCCCAGCTCGCCCGCGCCACTTCGGTTCGCGGCAGGCTTTGAAGCTGGTGCTCGACCTCGCTCTCAACCTCGCCGGCAAAATCGGCGTCGTCGGTGATGAGGATCGACTGGGCCGCCTTGTCGTGCTCGGCCTGGCTCAGGAGATCGGCGGCAATCCATGCCGGGTCGTTCTCGCCATCGGCGATCACGAGGATTTCCGAAGGCCCCGCGATCATGTCGATGCCGACCCGGCCGAAAACCTGCCGTTTCGCCTCGGCCACATAGGCATTGCCGGGACCGACGATCTTGACGACCGGCTCGATCGTCTCGGTGCCATAGGCGAGCGCGGCGACGGCCTGCGCCCCGCCGATCCGGTAGATTTCGTCGATCCCCGCAAGATGGGCGGCAGCGAGCACGAGCGGATTGAGCACGCCGTCCTTGGCGGGCGCGACCATGACGATGCGCTTGACGCCCGCGACCTTCGCCGGCACCGCGTTCATCAGCACCGAGGACGGATAGCTTGCCGTGCCGCCGGGTACATAGAGCCCGACCGATTCGACGGGGGTCCAGCGGCTGCCGAGCTCGACACCGAGACTGTCGGTATAGTGATCGTCCTTGGGGCGCTGGCGCTCATGGTGGGAGCGGATGCGGTCATGGGCGGTGCGAAGCGCGTCCTGCGTCGTTTCGCCGGCATTTTTCCAGGCCGCCTCGATATCCGCACGCGGCACGCGAAGCGCCTCCGCACTGCGGACATCGAGCTTGTCGAAGGTCTTGGTAAGTTCGAGGAGGGCGACGTCGCCGCGCTCCCGAATATCGGCAATGATCCCGCGCACCCGGTCGCCGACATCCGTCGAGGCGTCCCGCTTGCCGTCGATCAGCGCGGCGAAGCGCGCTTCGAAATCCGGATCGGCGATGTTGAGCCGCTGCGGCACTTGTCTCTCAAACTCCTCGTTCGGGTCGCGAACAGGCCGGGCCGGCTCTCGTCATGGGAGGCCCGGTCATATGACAGTTTCTCGATAGCTTGCCGGCCCGTCTGCCGCAACGGTCTGCGATAAACGCTGCCAATTTAGGCAGATCGCCTCAGGATGCTCCGACAGGCGAACGTTTGCGTTCGATCACGCCCATTTCGTCGGCTTCGCGGGCCCGGCGAAGGGCTTCCTCGGCTTCGGTCGCTTCGCGCTGCATGGTCCACATTTCGGCATAGAGTCCATCCATGGCGAGAAGCTCGCGATGGCTGCCGCGCTCGACGATCTCGCCGGCCTTGAGCACGATGATCTCGTCGGCGCCGATCACCGTGGAAAGCCGGTGCGCGATGGTCAGGGTCGTTCGATCCTTCGAAACGAGGTCGAGGGCGGACTGGATATCCTTTTCCGTATGGGTGTCGAGCGCGCTTGTCGCCTCGTCTAGGATCAGGATCGGCGGGGCCTTGAGGATGGTGCGTGCAACGGCAACGCGCTGTTTCTCGCCACCGGACAGCTTGAGCCCGCGTTCGCCGACCATCGACTTGAACCCGGCCGGCAGCGACCGGATGAAATCTCCGATCTGGGCGAGATCAGCCGCTCGCTGAACCTCTTCCTCCGAGGCGTCGGTTCGGCCATAGCGGATGTTGTAGGCGATCGTGTCGTTAAAGAGCACGGTATCCTGCGGCACGATGCCGATGACCGAGCGCACGCTTTCCTGCGTCACCCGCGAAATGTCCTGTCCGTCGATGGTGATGCGGCCGGAGCCGACGTCGTAAAAACGGAAGAGAAGCCGCGAGATCGTGGATTTTCCCGCGCCCGATGGGCCGACGATGGCGATGGATTTGCCGGCCGGCACCTCGAAGGAGACGCCTTTGAGGATTTCGCGGTCCGGATCGTAGCCGAAGCGCACGTCCTCGAAGCGGATCGTGCCGTCGGTCACGGTGAGAGGCGGAGCGTCCGGCCGATCCTTCACCTCTGCCTGAACGGACAAGAGGTCGAACATCGCCTCGATATCCGTCAGCCCCTGACGGATCTCGCGATAGATCGAGCCGATGAAATTCAACGGGATGGAAAGCTGCATCAGCATGGCGTTGATGAAGACGAAGTCGCCCAGCGTCTGGGTGCCGGCCCTGACCGCGAGGGCCGACATCACCATCACGGTGCCCATGCCGAGGCCGAAGATGATGCCCTGGCCGAAGTTCAGCCAGCCGAGCGACGTCCAGATGCGGGTGGCCGCAACCTCGTATTTGGCCATGGACTCGTCGAATCGACGTGCCTCCATCTCTTCGTTGCCGAAATATTTGACGGTCTCGAAGTTGAGGAGCGAGTCGATGGCCTTGGTGTTCGCCTCGGTATCGGAATCATTCATCTTCCGGCGTATGGCGATGCGCCAGTTGCTCGCCTTGATCGTGAACCAGGCATAAAGGCCGATCGTGAGCGCGATGACGACGATATAGGCGACGCCGTAGGAAAAGCCGAAGATGAGGGCGACAAGCGCGAATTCCAGGATCGTCGGCAGCGTGTTGAGGATCGTGTAGCGCACGATCGACTCGATGCCTTTCGTGCCGCGCTCGATGATGCGCGAGAGCCCGCCCGTGCGCCGCTCCAGATGGAAGCGCAGCGAAAGACGGTGCATGTGAACGAAGGTGCGATAGGCGAGACGGCGCACAGCATACTGGCCGACGCTGGCGAACAGGGCGTCGCGCGCCTGGTTGAGGCCGACCGAGATGATCCGTGCGACATTGTAGGCGACGACGAGCGTGACCGCGCCGGCGAGAATGATCGGCAGCCAGTCCTGGGTGGTGTTGGCACCGTCGAGAGCGTCCGTCGCCCATTTGTAGAAATAGGGGACGCCGACGGTCAGGAGCTTGGCGGCTACGAGAAAGAGGCCGGCGATGACCACCCGGCGTTTCAGGTCCGGTCGGTCGTCGGGCCACATATAGGGCCACAGGTTTTTGATGGTCGACAGCGTCTTGCCGCTATCGCCGGAGACTGTCCGTTGCTGGGAGGACAATTGGCTGCTCGAGGTCTTGAAGGCAGGGTCGGGGCGAGATCGAAGACGCCAGACGCGTCCTCACATTAGAATAGGTCTAAGTGGGCCCTTGCAGCTCGAGCGTCAATCTCAAAGGCGGCGATAAGTCGGAAGAGGGGGGCGAGCTAGTTCTCTTGGCCCGGTAGAGACATGTTCCGTGAACTGGCTTTCGAGGGCATCTGGAAAACCTGACCCGGATAGATCAGATGGGGATTTCGGATCTGATCGCCATTGGCGAGATAGATGACCGTGTAGCGCGTTCCCTCGCCGTAATTGTCCCGCGAAATGCGCCAAAGCGTATCGCCCTTGCGGATGAGGACGCGGCCAGTGCGCGATTCAAGCGGCGCCTGGATACGGGTCGGCACGGAATAGTCCTTGCGCCGGTCGTTCTCGCGGTTCGTCTGCTCCTCCTCGCCGCTGGCATTGGTCTGCTGGTCGGAACCCGCCGGATCGCTTTGGCGGCTCTGTTGGTCCTGCGTTTCCGTCGAGGTGGTCGTCTCCTGGTCTCTGGCGCTGTCTGACTTTGGACCGCTCTCGCTCTCGGCCCCCGATGAAGGGCTGACTTCCTGGCTGCCGCTGTTCGCCGCGTTGCCATCGGGGGCGGCAGACGGCGAGGGCTCGTCGTTTTCCCCGGAAGGATTGGAACTGGAGACGTCTGCCTTCCGCTGATCATTAGACGAGGTGGGCCGGGCGAGGGAGTCGACCAAAGCTTCGCCGGTTGGCTGAGAGCCGGCGGTTGATTGCTCTTCGGCGGATGTGTTCGGCGTCGTCCGATTGCCGGAGTGCTCGCTTCCAGACCGGCCGCTCGCATCGTCCGACGCACCATCTTCGGCATTGTTTCGGGCCGGCGGTTCGGCTGCATCTGCTGGGGACGAGGCCATGTCGGCGCCCGAAGATGTTCGGTTTTCAGCTGAACTCGGCGCCGAAGATGATTCAGTCTCTTGTGCCTCGTCTGCCTCGGGCGGGCCGGTCTCGTCGCTACGCCCCAGCGAAGGCGAAACCGCCGACATGGAGCCCATATCGGGCCGACTGAATGGCACGGCGACGCGCGCGGCGACAGCGCCGCTTTTATCGAGCTGGTCGACACGCACCGTGTGGTCTCCGACCGCGATCGAACTTGCCGCTTCGATCAGGAAGCGGCCGGCCCGGCCTGGACCGGTCTCCGCAAGGAGCGCGTTGTCGAGATAGACCCGAATCGTTGAACCACCCGGAGCGACGCCTGCAATGAAGATGCGTTCACCGTCGATTTCGATCGCCTCGACGCGAAGGGCATTCGGATTGTCTTGCTGAGCAGGTGGCGCCGAAGCCGGTTCGTCTCGCGGGAGGAGGACCGTCTCTTGCGTTTCTCCTGAAGCCTTGCTTGTCGGTGCCGGGTTTTCGCCTTCCGACATGTCGGAACCGCTCGACGATGAGACATCCTCGCCGCCGCTTTCTGCGGCTGATGTGCTCTCTTTGCTGGCCTCATCGACCTGCGATGTCGCGTCATTGCCGCTTTCGGCTGTGACCGAAGCTGGCGATGCTCGCCGATCTTCTGTCGGCGCGGATGAGTCCGCCTGCCTGGAACTCTCGCCGGACCCCGAAGCGCCTCGCGGTGTCTCTGTTCTGCTTCCTGAAGTGTTCGTATCACTGCCGCTGGATGGGTCGGCGACGGGGATGTCGATGAGACGCGAGGGCGCGTCCGGCGATTCGACGAGGGCCAGCAACTGATCTTCCTGTCCCCGGTCGGGAACGTCGATGATGGCTGTTTCCTCGGACACCGTCTGAGTGCCGTCTTCGGTTTCGGATACGAGCTTGATGGCGTGGGCGCCGGTGGGAAGGCCCTCTGAGAGGATCACCACGAAGTCGCCGCTCGGGCCGGACTTGTCGGAGCCGAGGCGCGTTCCGCCATCGTCGAGCGTGATCGTGCTGTTTGGCGGTCCCTTGCCGGCGACGACCATGGAGCCATCGGGTTCGACGCGCAGCACGTCGAAGCGCAGGCCTTCGCTTGCAGGCAACCCGTTTCCGCCGCCTTGGCTGGGGGTGAGCGGAAGCATGACGGCGTCGCTATCGCTGTCTTTGCTGGACCCGGCAGCTGCGCCTTGTGCCATCGATGTTGCGGCGTCCCCGCCGACTGGGTTCGCCGCGCCATCGGGCGTATCGGCCGATGCCGAAACACCGCTCGATCCGGCTTGCGATTCAGGAGAGCCGTCGTTGTCCCGTTGGCTGCTCGCGGTCCCGGTGTTCCGGGACAAGCCACCGGTTTGCGGTGACGCCGTTTCCGCATCAGCCGCCTCCGTCTTGGGCTTTCGGGCTTCATCGCGTGCAGAACCCTGCGCTGCCTGACTCGCTGCAGATGACCCGGGTGAAGCAGCTGTCTTTTCCCCAGCGGCGGATTGAGGCGCTTCGCGCGTTGCCGCGTCTATCGTTTCTGGCGCTTCGGAGGGTGCTTCCGCTTCGTCGGCCGGAGGCGCATCAGCAGCACGCGTAGCCTCCAGCTCTGTTCCGGCCGGATTGGACGAACTCCCCGAGCCTCCCCCGGAAACCGCCAGCGTGTCAGCGGGTTCTTCTGACGTGCCCACCGTCTCGGGGGCTCGTGAAGCGGACGCCCGCGCCTGCTTCTGGGTCTCGGTGTTGGCAGCGGCAGTGTTTGAGACCTCTCCAGTATTGGTTTCTGTGCCCTCACTCTGCTTGGAAAGATTATCGGGGTTCGGTGTTTCTGCCGCAGCTGGCGTCGTTTCAGCTGGTGCGTCTTCTTGATCTTTCGTGTCGGAGGCGTTGCCGTCCGCTACAGGCATCGGCTCCGTTCCTTCCTCGGGTGGCGAGAACCGATCAAAGGCGCGCTGGGCTATCGTTCGCAGCTCCGCGCGTTCGCTTTCCAGCATATCCCAATAGCCGGCCACGATGCCGCCGATGATCATGAAAAATGCGACGAGGATACCGAGAATTTTGCTTTTCATGATATCTTTAGACTAATTTTACTATTTTCCCACGCGCTCTTGACTTTGGTCTTATCCGTTCCCTTCAACTCTCACAAGTTGGCGGCATGGACTGCATCGCAGGCGACGAAGACTGCGCTCTGGACTGTGTCAGATGCTCCGTCTGTCGTACTTCGATGGGGTGCTGAACCGATAAGCCGCATGGGAAGGGCTGCATAAGTGCCGCATGCGGCTTATGTTGTAGGAAAACGCAACCACCGAACCCACGGCACCATCACTTTGCACATCATCGATTCGATCCGAAACGCGCTCGTTCCTGTCCATCGCGCAGGCTGGCCGTTCGTCGCCGGTTTCTTCATCGCCTCGCTTCTCATTGGTCTCTTGTGGGAGCCGCTCTTCTGGATCGGCCTCGTCCTGACCGCCTGGTGCGCGTATTTCTTCCGTGATCCCGAACGCGTGACCCCGGTCTCGGACGATCTCGTGGTGAGCCCGGCTGATGGTCATGTCTCGCTTGTCGGGCACATCACGCCGCCGAAGGAGCTCGATCTCGGCGAAGAGCCGATGTTGCGGATCTCGGTCTTCATGAATGTCTTCGATTGCCATGTAAACCGTGCGCCGGTGGCGGGCGCTATACGGCAGATCGTCTACAGCAAGGGCTCGTTCAAGAACGCCGAACTCGACAAGGCGAGCGAGGTGAACGAACGCAACTCCCTCGTCATCGACAGCGTTCACGGCCCGGTCGGCGTGGCACAGATCGCCGGCCTCGTCGCGCGCCGCATCATCTGCTGGTCGAAGACCGGCGACGACCTTCAGACGGGCGAGCGATTCGGCCTGATCCGCTTTGGTTCGCGACTCGATATCTATTGTCCCAAGGGATTCGTGCCGAGGGTGGCCGAGGGACAGCGGGCGCTAGCCGGCGAGACGATCCTCGCGGAATTCGGCGAGGGACTTTCGACCTATCATGTGAGGCGTGGCTGATGTCGCTCGAAGATTTCTTCCCGCCGTTCGCGCCGGGCGAACCGGATGACGACGACGGCAAGTCGCGCCGCCGGCTGCCGATTCGCCAGATCGTGCCGAACCTCGTCACCATCCTCGCCATCTGCGCGGGGATGACCGGCGTGCGCCTTGCTTTCGAGGGGCGCTATGAGCTTGCCGTGGCGATGATCCTCGGCGCGGCCGTTCTCGACGGGATCGACGGCCGTATCGCACGTCTCCTCAAGGGGCAGAGCCGGTTCGGTGCCGAGATGGATTCGCTCGCCGACATCGTGAATTTCGGTCTTGCGCCGGGCCTCGTGCTCTACAGCTATATTCTGCACGATGCCGGGTCCTTCGGCTGGATCTGCGCGCTGCTCTATACGTCCGGCTGTGCGTTGCGCCTTGCCCGCTTCAACACGATGCTCGACGATCCGAAACGGCCCAAATGGCATGGGGCCTTCTTCGTCGGCGTCCCGGCGCCCGCCGGCGCGGGGCTTGCCCTTCTGCCCATGTATGTCGGCTTCATCGGGCCCGATCTCGGCGTGCCGGATTTCACGGCCGGCGTCTCGGCCGTCTATCTGGTCTTCGTCGGTCTCCTGATGTCGAGCCGCATTCCCACCTGGTCCGGCAAGGGCGCGGGGCTGCGCGTTCCGCGTAGCTATGCGATCCCCATCATTCTCGTCACCGTTCTTTATGTGGCGACACTGATCAGCTTTTTCTGGGAAACGCTGACGGTGACCGCGTTCTTCTACTTTGTTTCGATCCCGTTTTCCTGGCGTGAATTCCAGAAGCGGACGAGGCGCGACGAGGAACTTGCGGCAAGACGGGAGTCCACGGCACCAGCCGAGGGCTGATGGTCCGGTCGTGAGGCGAGGGCGGCGAGTTACGCCGCCAGCGCTTCCTTCAGGTTCGGCGTCGCGACAGCAGCCATGATCTGGCGCATGGTGACGCGGCTGATGGTCTTGCCGTTTTCGGTGACGAGGGCGCTGGTGACATCGGCCTCGCTCATCAGCCGGGCGGTGGTCTCGATGATCGAGCCCTTTTCGACGGTCAGACCTGTCGCGTCTGCGCCCGCAGGTGGCGCCTCCATGATCGTTTCGACCTGGACCACGCGGCCACGGTTCACCTCCTTGACGAAGGATTCGATGTAGTCGTCGGCGGGTTTGAGGACGATTTCCTGAGCCGTTCCCTGCTGGATGATCTCTCCATTCCCTGCTGGATGATCTCTCCATCGCGAAGGATCGCGATCTTCTCGCCGAGCCGCAGTGCTTCGTCGAGGTCGTGGGTCATGAAGACGATCGTCTTCTTGAGGTCTTTCTGGAGATTGAGGAGGACGCCCTGCATATCCGTGCGGATGAGCGGATGAGCGGATGAGCGGATCGAGAGCGGAGAATGCCTTGTCCATCAAGAGGATATCGGCGTCCGTCGCGAGCGCGCGGGCAAGTCCGACGAGCTGTTGCATGCCGCCGGAAAGCTGGGCCGGATAATTCTCCTCGTAACCGGCAAGGCCAACGCGTTCGATCCAGCCCATCGCGCCATCGCGCTGCTCCTTGGCGGATTTTCCCATGACCGCAAGACCGTAGGCGACGTTAGCGATCACCGTCTTGTGGGGCAGGAGGCCAAAGCGCTGGAACACCATGGAGATCCGATGCCGACGGAACTCGCGAAGCTCCTTGGGCGACATCTTGAGGACGTCGTCGTCTCCCACATAGACCTCACCCGCCGATGGCTCGATCAGGCGGTTCAGATGGCGGATGAGGGTCGATTTTCCCGATCCCGAAAGCCACATCACCACCTGAATGGCGCCCGCCGGCATGTCGATATTGATGTCCTTCAAGCCGAGGACATGGTTGTGCTCGGCGAGGAGGTCGGCATCGCATCGCGCCCGGAAGGAGGGAGGCGGAGCAGTCATAGCCCTCTTCGAGAATGATCTTGTCGATCGCCGCCATGACCTCTGCCGAGGCCCAGTTCATGTTCGAGATCGTCACGTCGCATTCCTGGGCGGATGCCGATGGTGCAGCGCCAAAGAGCCCGGCGGCCAGAATCGTCGATGCGAAGAGCAGTTTCTTGGTTTTCACCTGCGTCAGGTTGTCAGAAAGTCTTTGCGAGAGTCTGGGGGGTAAAGCAGTGAATGATTAAGCAGTCTTTCTCGATCGAGACCTGCGTTTCATTCCATGGCTGCCATGTCTCCCCTCATGAGCACGGCGGCGATACCAGGACAGTCTTTTCGATAAGCCAAGTCAATTTGCGAACCGTGCGGGAGTTGCAGATCGCCTGAAAGACCAGGTCGAGAAAGACTTCTCCCTGGAGGGGTTCAATAAGCGGTCAGGGTGTTGTATTGTGCACCGCACAAATTGAGGCGCTCCGACGCGCCGCAACGAGACGGCACGTGATCTCCGCCGCGTCAAAACGACCCTATGTTGTGACGAATGCCGGGATCGTCGGCGTTTCCCCGGCTTTACGTGTTTGTTCGAAGCGGACGCGTAACGTGCCCAGAAAGGACTGACCCATCATGCGCGACCAGGAGACTATGGACTTCTGTCTCGAACCGGACATCGAGGACAAGGCCGACCCGGCGGATGCCGACTGGCTGTCCGCCGATCCCGTTGCGGCCTTTTCCAGCGTCCTCACCCTCTGGCATCTCACGCCCTTCGTCCTGGCGGCCCGCGTGCCAAAACTCGTCGCCGAAACGGGAACCTATTCCGTGTTCGAACGCGACGAGACGCGTCTTGCGATAACCGAGAAGATCGGCGCTGCTCTTGAGGGCGCAGTGGCGTTCCAGGTGCAGTTCAGCGCTTCGATGCTTGCGTTGCAGGCGGCGGTTCTGGAAGGCAAATTCGCCCCGGGCGCCTATTTCGAAGGTTTTGGCGAGCTTCCCTCGACAGCCCTCAAACCTTTTGTCAGCCGGCTTCAGGCGAACGCCGACCGTTTGTCCTGACCCAGCGCACAAGAATTGGCCGATGGTGTCTGGTGCTAACCGAACAGTAACCCTTGCGATCTAGAAGGAAGTCAGACGGCAAGGTGAGCTTGGTCAGGGTTCTGCGTCCCAGGCACCCTTGCCGTCGACTTCCAGGCCTCTGGGCGGCTTCGTCCCGCCCGACGCCGAAACTTCAAGCCGCGTGGCTCTCTGCGCCGCGCCGAGACAGGCCTTGTTCTGCCGATTCGTTTCCCGTTTTGCGGAGTACGGATTATTCTCTGCGGCCTGATGGAATGGGCATCGATGTCCGGCTTTATCCTTGTCCTGCCACCGCGATGGCGTAGGATAGGGTTCGGCCAAGTCCCTGATTTCCATGGAAATGCTTGAGGCCGGTTGCAAAGGCGGTATCCGCACGATTGACCCAAGGAACGAAGACGACAATGAGTTCGGTGAGACGACGCAAATCGGCCTTGCCGAACTAGCCAGAAGAACACCTGAGACAGGAAAGGAGCGTTACGCTGGTCAGAGCCTTCGTCCTTTTCGGCGGTCTTCTTGTCGCTGCGCTGTTCGTCGCCTTGATCGCGCCGCTCTTCATCGACTGGTCTGTCTACCGGTCCGATTTCGAGCGTGAAGCGAGCCGCATTCTCGGCCGTGAGGTTCGCGTCGAAGGCGAGGCTACGGCGCGTCTGCTGCCCTTTCCGTCGGTTACGTTTCAGGACGTCAGCGTTGCCGGCGCCAGAGCGGATGAGCCCTTCCTGACGATCGACGAATTTCGGATGAATGCGGAGCTTGCGCCCTATCTGTCCGGCGAAATCCGCATCTTCGCGATGGCTCTCGAAAATCCTGTTCTCCGCATTGGCGAAGAGGGCCTTTCTCTTCCCCGCCCATCGATCCCGACGCGTGCGCAAATCGTGCTGGAGGACATCGATGTCTCGAACGGCACGATTCTCTTCGCCGAGCACAGCAATCTTATCGATGCGGGCGTTTCCCGCCTTACCGCGATCAATGGTCAGTTCTCGGCGGGCAGTCTTTCCGGTCCCTTCGAAGGGGCTGGCGCATTCTTCATCGACGGCCGGGAGGTCACGTTCAGGATGGACGCCGGCACTGCGGATTCTGCCGGCAGCACCGCGTTGCGCGTCTCGTTCCAGAGCGAAGACGTCTCGTCCGAATTGGATCTCGATGGACGGATGCTGACGGCCGATGGTCCCGCTCGCTTCGAAGGACAGATGACCTATCGCCAGCCCCTTGCTGACAAGGCCAGCGATGACGGGGAGGCGGAAAGTGTCTTTGCCGTTCTTCAGGGTGAGCGCGCGAGCGATGGTGGTCAGATCGAAGGTTTGCGCGGTTCGGTCTCCGGTGCGACAGGCGAGCGCAAGACACCGCCCATGCGGGCCAGCGGCTCGATCGAGATTACGGCTGATCGCGCGGTCAGCGAGGCCCTCAGGGTCGAGGTCGGCGCTGACGGCCAACCCTACGTCCTGGCCGGTCGAGGAGAGCTCTTTGTCCGCAATGGCGCACCCGGTTTCACGGTGGCGCTTGAAGGCGAGAGTTTCGACGTCGACGAGCTCGCCCGCAGGCAGCAGGCGTTCGCAGCGTCCAAGGAGCCCGCCTATCACAATCTGTCAGAGCGGCTGGAGGGTGTGCGTGACATCCTGCGTGAAATTCCAAAGCCCCACATCGACGGCGTTATCCAGCTGTCCCTACCAGTCGTCACGATTGGTGATACGACGCTGCGAAGCCTGTCCTTCCGAGCGATGCCGGCCTCGAATGGCTGGTTGCTCGATGGCTTGAGCGTCGAGCTTCCGGGCCGCACCCGGGTCGAGGCCGATGGCGTGTTGCGGCTTGACCCGGCTCTGGGCTTCAGGGGCGACCTTTTGGTCGCATCGCGCCAGCCGTCGGGCCTGTCCGACTGGCTGACCGGCGATGTCGATCCGGTGATTCGCGATCTCGAAAGGGCAGGTTTCTCCGCCAGTGTCGATCTCGGTCCTGCGCGGCAGACCTTCCGCGATCTGGAAATCGATCTCGACGGCAGCACGCTGACCGGCATGATCGAGCGCGTTTCGAACGATGCCGGCGGGCGTCTGACAGCGCGGTTGACGGGCGGTGAGACCGATCTCGAAGCCTTGCGCGCATTGGGCGCCATGGCGACCGGCTCGCAAACGCCGATGACGAGCGTTTCGCGCTACGACATCGCTCTTGATGCAGGACCCGTTGAGTACGGAGCCTTCGAGGCGGACAGGGTCGATGCGGACTTCCTTTACGATGGCACGGTGCTGGCGATCGCCAAACTCGATGTCGACGGTCTGGCCGGCGCTTCCTTTTCCGGAACGGGCCAGTTTAGTGGTCTCGGTGCGGACGCCGAGGGCAAGATCGAGCTGGATCTGAATTCCGATGATCCTGCGCAATTCCTCGCTTTTCTCGATCGCGTTCTTCCCGAAACGCCGCTGATCGAGGTTCTGCGCTCGCGCGGGAGTGCACTCGGCCCCCTCGCGCTGTCAGGAGAAATCGAATCGATCGAACGCGGGACAGGCTCGCCGACACTTCTGATCCGGCTGGATGGCACCGCCGCAGAAACGAATATCGATTTCTCCGCCGCCATCGAGAACGGGTTCCGGGCCCTGCAGCTGAGCGGCCGGATCGGCCTCGATCTGCGGCTGGAGACCGATCGGCCGGCGGCGCTTCTGACCCAACTCGGACTGCCGGCGCGCGAAACCGCGATCGAAGGGCCGCTCGAACTCGAAACCTCGATTTCGGCGTCAGCCCGTGGCCCTGCGGTGGTCAGCGCGACATTGCGCACGCCCCAGACGGAAGGTGATCTGGAAAGCGTTCTCGATCTCACCGATCACGGCGTCGAAAATGTTGACGCGAGCGTCCGGCTGTCGAGCCAATCTCTCGGCCCCTGGCTCGATGCATTCGATATCGATGCCGCGCTGAGCGAAGAGACGCGTGCCGATCTTGACGCCGATCTTGTCGCAAGTATCGGCTATTCCGGCGATCGCTGGCAGGTATCGGAGCTCTCTGGCTCGCTCGCCGGGCAGGCGCTTGAAGGCGATCTCGAAATCTCTGATGGCGATGGCATCACCGGCCGGCTGAGCGCCGACCGGCTCTCGCTTCCCTGGCTCGCGCGGCTGGTCTATGGCGTCGACCCGCTCGGGGCGGGCGATCAGATCTGGTCTACCGCTCCCTTCACGTCTTCCCTTTTGCCCGATGTCCCGGTTTCCATCAGTTTGAGAACCGGACGGGCCGATATCGGCGATCTTCAGATCGACGAGTTTTCGGCTGCCCTCTCGTCGTCGGCGCGTGAGCTTTCGCTGACTGGCATCTCGGGCCGCGTTTTGGGCGGCGATATCGCCGGCGATCTCATGGTTCGCAATCTCGATGGTCTCGGCAGCTTCAGCGCCGATCTGAGGGGCGACGAGCTTCGGGTATCAATGATCGCGCCAGGGCTTGCCGGCGATGGCGACAACTCCGATCTGACCGTGACAGCCAAGCTCGATGGGACCGCACAATCGGCCGAGGGCCTGATATCGGCAATGGCAGGGGCCGGCGAGGTGACTGCTGTCGGGCTTGTTATTCCCGGTGTGCCCTCCGCGCCGATGGACGCGCTTCTCGCCGCGGCGGATGGCGAGAATTTTTCGGCGGACGAGGATACCCCGGGAGCCTTCGACACGATCTCCAAGGATGAAGCTTTCCAGATACCGCGCCTTGTCAGCGGGTATTCCGTCAACGCAGGAACGGTGATCCTGCCGCCTGTGACGGTTTCGGAGACTGGCAGCGATCTGACGATGTCCGGACGGCTCGATCTTTCCGATTTCGATGTGGACGCCGATCTGCGTCTGGAGATCGATCCCGGTGATGCGGCTGTCGAAGGGGCACAGCCGGAGGTGCGCTACACGCTGAAGGGGCCGTTCACGGCGCCGCTGCTCGAAAGGAACGATACCGTTCTTGCCAATTATCTGGCCGTTCGTGCCCTCGAACGCGAGCAGGCCCGTGTCGAGGCCATGCAGGAGCGGCTGGAGGAAACGCTGCGGCTCCGCCGGGAGACGCGATTCTATCGCTGGCTCGACCGGAGACGCGAGGAGAAAAGCGCGCCGGCCCTGGAACCTCAGGGCGAAGCCGCCTCGCAGGACGCGGCCGTGCCGGCTCCGGAGGCGCGCGCGGAACAGGCACCGCCGCCGAAAGTCGTGCCGGCTGCATCGGATGCCGATCCGCCAAAAAACACCAGCGAACCGAAGCTCGATTTCGAAAACGCTGGGGATGGGTCAGGCCCGGCGGCGCCGGATTCATTCGAACGTCCACCAGGCGTCAGGGACCCCTTGTCCCTCGGATTTTGAAACCGATCGATTGATCGGCATGAACCGACCGCCGCTCAGGCGCTCAGGGAAGTTTTTTCTTCTGGTTCCAGCGATCGTGAAACCACATCCACTGTTCGGGATATTCGCGCACCCAGCCCTCGACCACATCGTTGAGCGCCTGACAGCTGGCTGCGATATCGATCTCGCCATCGGTGCCGCGCGGTAGTTCGAGCCGTGGCTGGAGTTCCAGCCGATAGCGTGACTTGTCGAGGCGGATGCAGCGCGCCGGATAGACCTCCGCGCCGTATTGACGGGCGAGTTTCGGGAGAAGCGGATTGGACTTGCAGGGCAGGCCGAAAAAGTCCGTCGTCACGCCGCGCCGAAATTTCTGATCGACGAGAACGCCGACCGAGCCGCCGCCCTTCAAAATGCCCGCGAGAGCCCAGGTCGCACCTGTCTTTGAGGGGACGAGATGTCCGCCGGCCGTGTGCCGGGCAGCCAGAACCCGCTCGGCGACATAGCGGTTGTTCGGCTGACGGAAGAGGGCTGTGAATTCCAGATCGTAGGATGCCGCGCCGATCGGAAGAAGCTCGAAACAGCCCATATGGCCGGTGAAGAAGATGAATGGACCCTTTCGATCCCTCAGCTCGATGAAGGTCTCGATGCCCTCGACCTCGATCCGGCCTGTGTTGGGCCGCGAATCGTCGAAGTCGAAGAGATCGTCCAGAAAGACGAACTCGGCCGCCATGCGACCGATATGGCCCCAATTGCTCCGGGCCGTGGTCTCGATCCAGCGATCGTCCTTCTCGGGAAAGGCGCGCTTGAGATTGTGCACGGCGAGCTTGTGGCGCGGCGTAAACGGGCCCAGCGTGCGGGCGACACGATCGGCGAGCCAAAGCCCGGTTTCCGGCGGCAGGATGCGCACGATCGAGAGGAGGGCGAAGAGGATCTTCGCAATCAGCCAGTCGGTGACGCGCTTCGTGCGAAGCGCCAGTTTCATGAAGCGTGGATTCATGATGCTATGGATGCGGCGGGCCGCACGATCAGGCGTCGCTCATTTTCAGGATGACTTTGCCGAAGACCTGACGGCCTTCCATCCGCTTGAGGGCGACCTCGATCTCGTCCATTGTCACCTCGGTGTCGATGACCGGATGGACGATACCCCGGGCGATCTTCTGCATGGCGTTGGCCATGTTCTCCATCCGGCAGCCGAAGGAGCCGAAGAATTTCAGCTGCTGCTGGAAGAGCATCATGAGGTTGATGTCGGTCGAAACGCCGGAGGTCGAGCCGCAGGTCACCAGCCGACCACCGCGCTTCATGCACAGCATGGAGCCGGCGAAGGTGTCCTTGCCCACATGCTCGAAGACGACGTCGACGCCTTTCTTCTTCGTCAGCTTGCGGGTGACGCCCTCGAACCGGTCTTCGCGATAGTTGATGACGTGATCCGCACCGAGGGTCTTGGCCCTCTCGACCTTGTCGTCGGACCCGACCGTGGTGATGACCGTGCAGCCGATCTTCTTGGCTAGCTGGATCGCCACCGATCCGATGCCCGAGCCGCCCGCATGGATGAGGATCGTCTCGCCGGGTTCGAGCCTGGCGTTGTCGAAGAGCATGTGCTCGACCGTGCCGAAGGTGACGGGCGCGAGCGCCGCGCCGACCGCATCGCAGCCGGGAGGTGCGGGGACCAGAAGCCGGGCTGGAAGATTGACGTATTCCTGGGCGAACCCGTCGAGATGGAACCCGTGGACGCCCGAGACATGCTCGCAGAGATTGTCACGGCCTTCGCGGCAGGGCTTGCAGAGCCCGCAGGTGCGCGCGCCATAAATCGAGACGAGTTGGCCGGGAAGCAGCGAGGACACGCCCTGACCGAGCGCGGTCACGACGCCAGAGGCCTCCGCGCCGATGACGAGCGGCATCTTGCGCTTGGCAAACGCCATGCCGCGCCAGCCCCAGACATCGATATGATTCAGGGCAACCGTCGCGACCCTTACCGTAACCTCGCCAGGCCCCGGCGCTTCCGGTTCGGGCAGATCGACGATCTTGAGGTCCTTGTCACCGACAAGCTGAAGTGCGCGCATGCCGCAGGCTTTCGTTCTGAATAAAGGTTTCGCGCGAGGGCTCTATCAGTTCGCGCGGCCGAAGACGAGGCAGGCGTTCTGGCCGCCAAAGCCGAACGAGTTCGACAGGACGGTGCGGATCTCGGCCTTACGGGCTTCGTTCGGCACCACATCGAGTTCGATTTTCGGGTCCGGCACTTCGTAATTGATCGTCGGCGGCAAAACGCCTTCGCGCAAGGAGAGGATCGAGAACACCGCCTCGATTGCGCCGGCGGCGGTCAGGGTGTGGCCAATCATCGACTTGTTGGACGAGATCGGCGTCGAGGCGAGAGCGTCCCCGAAGACAGCGGCAAGGCCGGTCGCCTCCATACGGTCGTTCTCAGGCGTCGAGGTGCCGTGGGCGTTGATGTAGTCGATATCGTCGGGGGTGAGGCCGGCATCCTCGATGCCAGCCTTGATGGCCCCGATGATCGGCGAGCCATCGGGCTTGGAGCGCGTGCGGTGGAAGTCGTCCGCCCGCTCGCCGCAGCCGAGGATGAGACCATGAACCTTCGCGCCGCGCGCAAGGGCGCTGTCGAGAGATTCGAGCACCAGCGCGCCCGCGCCTTCGGCCATGACGAAGCCGTCCCGATCCTTGGAGAAGGGCTTGGAAGCCTTCGCCGGATCGTCGTTCGCCGTCGAAAGTGCGGAGAGCAGCGAGAAGCGAATCAGGGATTCCTGGCTGATCGAGCCATCCGTCCCGATGCAGATCGCGCGCGCCGTCTCGCCGCGCCGGATCGCCTCGACGCCGAGCTGGATGGCGCTTGCGCCGGAGGCACAGGCCGTCGAGAGGGTGATCGGCAGACCACGGGTGCCGAGACGATCGGCCAGAAGTTCGGAAATCCGGCTGCACTGGGTGGAATTGTAGATCGCGCGGTCCGGATGTTTGCGGGCGATCTCAAGCAGGCGCTCATAGCTGGCGTCCTCGCGCGCAGCGCCATCCTTGCCGTCGAGCGCAAGGCGGAAGCGCCATTCCATCTCGACCGGAGGGGCTGCGAGGAAAAGCGGACCGCCGAAATCGTCGTCCGGGAAGCCTGCCATGGTGACGGCTTCCGCGCCGGCGGCTTCCGCCATCGCGTAAGACAGGTCGACGGAGCTTGCGTCCTTGCCCAGCATGAAGTCGACGGAGCCGCTGATCGTCGTTCTCAGGCCCTCGGTGTCGAAACGCTCGATCCGGTGGATGCCGGACGTGCCGCTCGTCAACTTGGTCCAGTTTTCCTCGATGCCACGGCCGAGTGCGGACACGGCGCCGAGACCGGTGACAGCGATGATCGAACGTCCGAGGTGATCGCGAGTCTGTGTCGTCATTGTGCGAAACGTCTTTCTGCGGAAACGCGAAAAGGCATCAGTATCCGTCCACAGCTTCCAGATAACAGGCGCCCTCGGCATGAAGATGGCCGATCGACGTGACCAGTGCGCGCTTTGCAGCGGCGCTTTGCGCCCGCTCGTTCGCGGGATCGGTCGGCGTCAACATCGAGCCTCGCGACAAGGCACCGGCCGCGAGCGCGATACCGGCGGGAACATGGGCTTCGAAGGAATGGCCCATCAGAGAGCCATAGGCGATGCGCGCGGCATCCGGATAGGCCTTGTCGAGCGCCTCGATCTCGATGCGGGCATGATCGGCAATGCCGCTCGCGCCGGTGAGAAGGAGAAGGTCCGACATATCGATCTCGGGCAAGAGCTCGGCGAAGCGCCTGGCGGTCTTGTCCCCGTCACGCTTGCCGCGGTCACCGACGGCCGAGACGAGCTTGGCGTAAACCTTCGCGCCGCGCTTTTCAGCATGTTCCGGGGATTCGAGAATGAGGAACGCGCCGACGCTGCCGACGGCAATCCCATCCTTGCCCGCCTGACGCGCGAGCACCGGAGCCCATTCGCTTTTCAGCATAAGCTCGGCGAGATCGAAGTTAAGGATCAGGTCGCGCCGCTCTGCCGAAAACGAGCCGCCGACAAGCGCGATCTCGCTCTGGCCGGCCGCGATGCGCGCGCGCGTGGAATAAAGTGCGGAGATGCCGGCCGCTTCCTCACCCATGAAGGTGCGCGACGATCCGGTGACCTTCTGGACGATCGAGATATTGCCGGCGAGAAGGTTGGAAAGCTGGGCGAGAAAGAGCGTCGGCCGCAGCTCGGTCGAAAGGGTTTCGTTGATGACCCTTTCGGGCGCGTTCGTCTTGCGGGCGCGCTCCATGACCATCGCGTCGACCGACGTGTCGCGCTCACCGCCACCGGCGGCCACCACCATGTCGATTTCCGAGCGGACCCCTTCGTCGAACGGAATGCCCGCGTCTTCCAGGGCAAGACCCGCGGCATAGGTGCCGAGCTTCTGCCAGGTGTCCATCTGGCGCTGGTCGCCGCGCTTGGGGATCTGCTTCGACCAGTCGATCTCCGGGAGCGGATGGACGGAGTAGGGGGCGTAGGCCTCGTGCTCGAGCACCGGCGCGGGCGCACTTGCCGAAAAATGCTCCAGATGCACGTCGAGCCCTTCCCCGAGCGAGGAGACAAGTCCGATGCCGGTCACGAGAACGTCGCGGGAAGTGTTGGACATGCTAGCTGGCCGAAGTGGTTGGTGCTTGAAAAAGACTGGGTTGGGTCCGACGGGCGGGCGTCTGATCGAGACGAGGTCAGGCGGCCTTTTCGGCGCGCAGCTCGTCGATCTTGGCGCAGAGGTTCTTCATGATGAAGTATTCCTCGGTCTCGACCTCGCCCTCGTTGACCTCCTGGGTCCACTTTTCCAGCGGGATCTTGATGCCGAATTCCTTGTCGATCGCAAAGACGATGTCGAGGAAATCGAGTGAGTCGATGCCGAGATCGTTGATCACATGGCTCTCGGGCGTAATCGTTTCCCGTTCGATTTCGCTCGTTTCGGCGATGATGTCGGCAACCTTGTCGAATGTGGACGACACTGGAGTCTCGCTTTTTTGTGAATGGAACCTGAAAATTCGAGCGAAGCTATAGGGAATCGGTTCGCCGATTGAAAGCGATCGGATGCCTTAAGGCTTTCTCATGTGGCCCGCTTGCTGCAGCCCTGTGACCGTTTGATGACGCATCGCGCCCGATATCGCCTCAACGCTCGGCGATCTGGGGGGCGTCGAAGCGTTCCGCGATGAGTGCGTCGATGCGTTCGCGCTCGAGGTTGAAGGTCGTGAGATCGTCGCCTGTGAGCACTGTTTCCGAGCCCACCTTGATGCGCATCGGATCGACCTTCTTGCTGTTGACCTCGATCTCGTAGTGAAGATGGTTGCCGGTCGAAAGGCCGGTCGAGCCGACATAGCCGATCACTTGCCCCTGAGTGACGCGCGCGCCGGGGCTGATCCCCTTGGCGAAGCCGGACTGGTGCGAATAGGACGTCACATAGCCATTGGCGTGCTTGATCTTGATATGTCGGCCATAGCCCGACTTCCAGCCCGCTTCGAGGATCGTCCCGCTCGCGGCCGCAAGAATCGGCGTTCCGCGCGGTGCCGCCCAGTCGACGCCCCAGTGGGGGCGGACATAGCCGAGGACGGGATGTTTTCGTCCGGTGGAGAAGGACGAGGTGAACCGGCCGCGGGGCACCGGCTTGCGGATCAGGAACTGACGGGCGCTGCGGCCTTCGCTGTCGAAATAGGATGCGTGATCGGCGCCATCCGGTTTGAAGCGATAGAGCCGCTTTTCCATGTCGCCGATTTCGAGATGCACGAAGAGGATGTCCGACCGCGAAGCGCCCTGGCCCTCGCGCGCTTCGTCCATAGTATAGAAGACCGACAGCCTGTCCGTCGGCGAGAGGCGTGCCTGCAGATCGACATCGCTGGCAATCGTGCGAACGAGCTCCTGACACATCATCGTGTCGAAACCATAGGCAAGACCCGCCTGGAATATGCCGTCGTAGATCGTCGGCATGTCGGAGCGGATCGGCGCCTCGCTTTCCCGCTCGTCGAAGATCGCCGCGACCGAGTCCGCCATTTCCGGCGCAAGACCCTCTTCGAAGATGTCGTCCTTGGTCTTGGCGATCGTGCCGAGATGTTTCTTGCCGCGATAGGCCGAGAGGCGGACGACCTCGCGCTTTTCGCCAGTGCTTTCGATGCCGAGACGCAGGGCATCGCCGGCCTTGAGCGCCGTATCGCCCAGAAGGTCGTCGAGGGCGGTGGCGGCCTCATCGCTTTCGATGCCGCGCTCGCTCAGACCCGCCAGGGCATCCTTGACTGGTTTGGCTTCTCGAAGGGGCAGGATTTCCTCGTAGAAGCGAGGATGCTCATTGGCCGTCTCCGAGGGCTCGAAGGAGACGTTTTCCTGGATGATGCGAAAGGCCGAGCCCGGCTCGTAGCCGTCGGCCTCGCTGGCAAAACCAAACCGGAACGGATCGACCCTCGAAAGGGATGCGACCTGAACCGGCTCGTTACTGAGGCCCGGCATCGCCTGGCGAACGAGCTGCTCTGCCGTCTCGGATGTCAGCGGCGGGGTGTTCTCGTAGGTCGATTCGTCGAACGAAAAGTCCGAAACCTTGAGGGTGATGTCGGTATCGACGCGCTCGCCGTAGATTTGGGTCGCCGCAAGAGAGAGACGATCCGAATCGTTGTTGGTGTCGGAGGCCGGCTCCTCCGCTTCCGACATGATGGCGAGCGGATTGAAGTCCGGATATTCCTGGCTCGTCGGATGACGGGCGGCCAGCAGCATGTTGACCAGCGCGAAGGGTTGGGTCGAGACGACGTCCCGATCGCCCTCTCTGACGATGGTCGAGAGTTCGACGACCTGATGGGAGCTTGCAAGGGGGAGGGCGGTCGCAATGACCCGCGCGCCCTTTTCCGCGACGTCCGCAACGTCCGCGAGTTGCGTCGCCAGCTGGCTCGGGCGCGAGACACCGGCGCCGCCTTCAAGGGCCGCCGACAGAGCGATACCCATGAGTGCGCTCGACGTCACGCCCGTCAGGAGCGTGCCGGCCAGCCAGCGAAGCGATACTTGTCTGCGATCGGGCTTGCGGCGACGGTCCACCAAAAGCGGTGGTTCATCGCCAAAAGCCGGCTTCGATTGGGCCAAGACCCCTCTTCCCCTCGAGCCAGTGTCGGTCAAAGGCATGTCGATCAAAAAAAGGGCAAAAGCAAGAAGCAGAGCGACGCCGGCCCGCTTTCGCAACCAGCGCGAGACAGCGCCGCGTCGCGCTCAAGTCATCGCCGCACTGGCTTCTTCACGACATGATTCTTGCGACGAAACAATCATGAAGATGGCCGCGACCGCAACCGCCTGTGTTTCGCGCTTTGCTGGCCTATGTCGCCAAGAATGGCAGCAAGAACGATTCGAAAAGGCGTCCACTGGGCCGAAAAGCGGTGGGACAAGCTCAGGTTCGAGACGAAACGTCGGCTCGGCAAGCTTGGTACGCCCATCCTTTTGCCCTTCGTCGGGATGGCCGGCGCCGAAGGCGTCTGGATGCGCGGACGGGTGATCGAGGACAATGGCGCGATCAGCGCGCCGCCGACCACGTCGCTGATCGAAAATCTCAAGCTGACCTTCAAGCGCTACGAGACCGACGAGATTTTCGGCGCCCAGATCTTCTGGAGCATCGGCGACCAGAGCGGCGAGACACGCACGGACGACGAAGGCTATTTCGACATCAATGTCAGGCTCGATCCGAACACGCTCTCGCAGCCATGGGATCATGTTCGCATCGAGCTTGGCGAGGTGCGCGGCTACGAGTCGGCGCGCAAGGATATCGGGGCCGAGCTTCCCGTTCGCTCCGTGTCCGACAAGGCCGAATACGGCGTGATTTCGGATATCGACGATACGATCGTGAAGACCGGAGCGTTCAACTTCATCAAGCACTGGCGAACGGTCGTTGCCAATTCGGCCGAAACGCGGACGGCCTTTCCCGGCGTCTCGCATTTCTATCGGGCGCTTGCGAAAGGGGCGGCCGGGCCGGAGACGAACCCGGTCTTCTTCGTATCGTCCAGTCCGTGGAACCTGTTCGATCTGTTCGACCGGTTCCTCGTCATCCACAAAATTCCCCGCGGGCCGTTTTTCCTGAAGGATTTCGGCCTCGATGCCTCGAAATGGCTGACCGGCGGGCATGACAACCACAAGACCGAAATGATCGAGCGGATCTTTCGGGCCTATCCGCACCTCAACTTCCTGCTGATCGGCGATTCAGGTCAGGACGACGGGCGAATCTATGCCGATGTCGCACGAGAACATCCGGGACGCGTATGCCAGGTTCATATCCGTGATGTGACGAAGGGCATCTTGAAGGACCACATCACCAATGGCATCGACGACTTGCGGGAGATGGGAATTCCTGTGACGCTCGCGCCGACGCTCGAAGATGCGGCAAGGCAGGCCGAGGAGGCCGGTTTCATCACCGAGGACGATGTTCGGGATATAAAGAACCGGATTGCCGAGCGCGAACGTGAAACGGAAAAGACTGTCGGGTAACGGACAGACGGAGCTTTGGCGTGTTGCGCCCGCGATGTAATGGCGCACGGAGAACGAGGCTGGCCGTGCACCGTTTTTCAACGCGAAGCCCTGGAATGCAGGGATCTTTCAGCGTTGGGGCAGGCCCGTTTCCCGCGTGTGATCGCGGGGCAAGCCTCCGCACTCGTTGAACATCGTCAGCCGCACATGCTTTGCGTTCATTGCACTGTCGCGATCCGTGATTAGCTACCGTCGCACCCTTTGAAGGTTCATCGGCGTATTGGCGCGCCTGAGCGATGGACCGGGTCCATTGACACGCGAAAGCGAGGAGGTCCCCATGGCCGCACTTTCCGACAATCTTGCCCGCCGGGCGACATCCGCCGAACTGACGGAGCGCTACGAGAGCGTTCGACAGGCGAGCAACGGGCTCGGCGCGAACCTTTCCGATGCCGATGCGACCGTTCAGTCCATGCCGGATGCCAGTCCGGCCAAGTGGCACCTCGCCCATACGACCTGGTTCTTCGAGACGATGATCCTCAAGGCGCAGGACAAGGGCTACAAGCCGTTCGACGAACGCTACAACTTCCTCTTCAATTCCTATTACGAAAGCGTCGGAGAGCGGCAGCCGCGCCCGAAACGCGGTATGGTCACACGGCCTGCGCTTGACGAGGTGATGGCTTATCGCGACCATGTGGATGAAGCGATGGCGCGGCTTCTGAACGAGGGGCCGAGCGACGAGGTCGCCGAGCTGGTGGAGCTCGGCTGCCATCACGAGCAGCAGCATCAGGAACTGCTTCTCACCGACATCCTCCATCTTTTCTCACAGAGCCCACTGAAGCCCGCGTTCAAGGACCCGCAGCCGCTCGCCGTCGAGGGACAGGCGGTTTCACCGGTCTCCTACAAGGCGTTCGACGGCGGCATCGTCGAGATCGGCCATGACGGGGAGGGCTTCGCCTTCGATTGCGAGGGGCCGCGTCATCGCTCACTGCTGGAGCCCTACAAACTCGCAGATCGTCTCGTCACCAATGGGGAATTCATCGATTTCATCGAGGATGGCGGCTATCGCAATCCGCTCCTCTGGCTCTCGTCCGGTTGGGCGGACATTCTGGAGAACGGCTGGGACATGCCGTTCTATTGGGAGAAGCGCGACGGCGAATACTGGTCGATGACGCTCAGAGGCTTCCAGCCGGTGGATCGGTCCGCGCCCGTCACCCATCTCAGCTATTTCGAGGCCGACGCCTTCGCGGCCTGGACTGGCAAGCGCCTGCCCAGCGAGGCCGAGTGGGAGAATGCCGCAAAGGGCATGTCGATGGATGGCAACTTCGCCGATTCGGGGCGCCTGCGTCCAAAGCCTGCGTCTTCGGAATCGCCCGGCCTGAAGCAGATGTTCGGGGATTGCTGGGAATGGACGCGCAGCGCCTTCTCCGCCTATCCGGGCTTCAAGCCGGTGGAAGGCGCGGTCGGCGAATACAATGGCAAGTTCATGTGCGGCCAGTTCGTGCTTCGTGGCGGCTCCTGCGTGACGCCGCCCGGTCACATCCGGGCCACCTATCGCAATTTCTTCCCGCCCGATGCCCGCTGGCAGTTCTCAGGCCTGCGCCTCGCTGAGGACGGTTGATCGCCATGGATGTCGTGGCAATCGATATCGAGCAGCGCCAGGCCTTTCTCGCCGATGTGCTGGAAGGCCTTTCCAGGAAGCAGAAGACGTTGCCGAGCCGCTGGCTCTACGACGACGAAGGTTCGGAGCTGTTCGAGGCGATCACTGCCGTCGACGAATACTATCCGACACGCACCGAGACGCAGATCCTGACCGACAACGCGGCCGAGATCGGCGCTGTTTTCGGCAGGAAGGCGGTGTTGATCGAATATGGTGCCGGGGCGGGCGTGAAGACGGAGATCGTCCTCTCGGCGCTAGAAGCGCCTGAGTGCTATGTGCCGGTGGATATTGCGGGGGACTTTCTGGAAAGTTCCGCCGACCGTCTTCGCGCTCTTTTTCGCGGCCTTGCGATTCGTCCTGTCACGGCCGACTTCACGGCCGACTTCGATCTTCCGGACGATCTGCCGAGAGACAATCGTGGCGCCTTCTTTCCGGGATCGACACTCGGAAATCTCGCGCAGGACGAGGCGCGGGCGCTGCTCAGCCGTGTTCGCGGCCATGTGGGAGCAGGCGGGCGGTTCGTGATCGGTATCGATCTCAAGAAGGATATCGAGACGCTGCTTGCAGCTTATGACGACAAGGCCGGCGTGACGGCGGCCTTCAATCTCAACATCTTGAAGCGGATCAACCGGGAGCTGAGCGGTTCGTTCGATATCCAGAGCTTCGAACACGCGGCCCGCTGGAATCCCAAGGCGTCGGCAGTAGAGATGCATCTCGTCTGCGTGAACCCGGTCCGTGCTTCGGTGGGCGACCAGACCTTTACATTCGAAGGCGGCGAGACGATCCACACCGAGAGTTCGCGCAAATACGATCTCGACGGATTTTCCGGGCTCGCGCATTCGGCCGGCTGGTCGGTCGACCGGGTCTGGAGCGACGAGCGGTCGCTCTTTGCGGTGGTGGCCTTGACGGCAAGAGATGGCACGGGCGCATAGGCCGCGCCCATTCGCCTCTTCCGTTTTGCGGCGCACTCGTTATGTTGCGCCCAATACCAATCAAGACGGGACTGAACGACCATGGTCGAACTCGCTCTTCCGAAAAACTCGACGATCAACGAGGGCAAGACCTGGGATCGGCCCAAGGGCGCGAACAATATTCGCGAGTTTCGGATCTATCGCTGGTCGCCGGATGACGATGAGAACCCGCGTCTCGATACCTATTACGTCGATCTGGACGATTGCGGTCCGATGGTTCTCGACGCGCTGCTGTGGATCAAGAACAAGGTCGATTCGACCCTGACGCTCCGCCGCTCGTGCCGTGAAGGCATCTGCGGGTCCTGCGCGATGAACATCGATGGCGCGAACACGCTCGCCTGCACGAAGGGCATGGACGAAATCGACGGGACCGTCGCCGTCTATCCGCTGCCTCATATGCCGGTGGTGAAGGACCTGATTCCCGACCTGACCGTGCCTTACGCCCAGCTTCGTTCGATCGAGCCCTGGCTGAAGACCGAGAGCCCGGAGCCGCAGAAGGAGTGGAAGCAGAGCCACGAGGACCGCGAGAAGCTCGACGGTCTCTATGAGTGCATCCTGTGCTTCTGCTGCCAGACCTCGTGCCCGTCCTACTGGTGGAACGGCGAACGCTATCTCGGCCCTGCCGTGCTGCTTCAGGCCTATCGCTGGTTGATCGACAGCCGCGACGAGGCCAAGGGTGAGCGTCTCGATGCCCTCGAAGATCCGTTCAAGCTCTATCGCTGCCACACGATCATGAACTGCACGCAGGCCTGCCCGAAAGGTCTCAACCCGGCCAAGGCGATCGCGGAAATCAAGAAGATGATGGTCGAACGGCGTGTTTGACGCAGCCAATCCCAAGACCTTGGTTCAGCGCTTCGATTGAAGCGTTTGGGGCTCTGGATCATCGTCGTTAAATACAAGGACCCTCGGCACTTGGCGTGCCGGGGGTCTTTTCGTTCTAAGGCCCAAGCCGGGGAGGGGGCTCCTTGTGTCCTCCAATGGTCGGAAGGGGAGGGGCTGCTCTACACCCGAGCAGGCCCTCAATCCGCCTTCAGGGCGCGGGCTTCCTCAAAAGATAATTCGCGCGCCGAGGCGCCGTCGAAATAGACGAAAGCGAGGCTATCCCGTTTGGACACCATGGCGCCGGGCAGGGGATCGTAGCGAAAGGTCTGCCCTCCGAGATGCGGGGTGAGTGACCCCATATCGACGCGGCGCTCCTGCGAGACGCGCAGGAGCTTCAGCTCTGTTCCGTCCGTCAGCCGCGCCTTGAACGGAATGCCGGCAAGGCGCAGGAAGCTCGTCGGATCGGTCGCCGCCTGAAACCCCTCCACGAAGGCTTTCTCGACGAGATCGAGATCGGTCTCGTGCTGGTGCGGATGGTCATGTCCGCTCGCCGTGCCGTGGGGCAGGTGCGGCGTCTGCCACTGGGCCGCGTCCATCTGGTTGTGGCCCGCTCCGCCCCTCGGCATGTCGTAGGGGTGGAAATGATCGTGATGAACGTGGTCGTGTTCGCGGTGCATGATCGTCTCTGTTCCGATTGAAAGTCGCTCGCGCAAGCTCAGCACTGGCCAGCAGTGCCGACCTTATCGGCGCGATGCGGTCGGTCATTGGCTTCCGTCTGGCGGTCTTAAAAGGTCACCGGCTTGTCGATGATCGCCTTGTGCTTGCCCATCGTGCCATGGGCGCACATGGAGCCGAGCGCTTCGACCGCGACGCGCACACCCATCAGCGCAGTGATATCGGACGTGTCATAGGGCGGCGAAACCTCGACGACTTCGAGGCCGCAGATGCCGGGCGCCGAGACGAGACCGAGGATCTTCAGCGCCTCGCGGGGCAGGAAGCCGCCGGGCTCCGGCCAGCCCGTTCCTGGCACGAAGCCGCAATCGAGCGAGTCGACGTCGAAGGAGACATAGACGGCGTCGGCATCCTTCCAGGCGAGTTCCAGCGCGATCTCGGCGGTCTTTTCGAGGCCGTAATGCTCGATGTCCTCGATGGTGAGGACATTGGTCTGGCGACGATAGGCTTCCTTCGCGCCGGGGCGCGGTACCTGCCAGCCGCCGATCCCGAGTTGGACCAGATTGACCGCCGGCACGTTCGGCAGGTTGGTTGCCCAGTACCAGGGCGTCGTGTGCATGCGCTCGTCGAGATCCTTTTCCTGGATGTCGATGTGCCGGTCGAAATGGATGATGCCGATGCGCTTCGAGGTGCATTCGGCGATGCCACGCACGCATGGAAAGCCGATCGAATGATCGCCGCCGAGCATGATCGGCAGGGCGCCGGACGAGAAGACGTGGGATACGCCGCGCGAGATCTGGTCGAAGCTCTTTTCCAGATTGCCGGGAATGGTGAAGACGTCGCCGGCGTCGCAGAGGGTCATCTGCTCTCGCAGATCGACACCGAGTTCGTAATTGTAGGTGGTATAGAGCGCCGAGATGCGGCGAATACCCTGGGGGCCAAAGCGCGTGCCGGGCCGGTAGGTCGTGCCGGAATCGAAGGGAATGCCGAGAACGGCGGCATCATATTTGCCGACGTCCCGCACATTCTCGACGTAAGGGGCCTTCAGGAAGGTGTTGATACCGGCAAAATGCGGAAGCTCGCCGCGCGCGAATGTCGGGATCGACTTGTCGGTGATGGAATCGGCGCCGGGCAGCCCCATGTCGAGCGCCCATTTCTGCTCGCGCTTCCAGCCGTCGGCGGAGAGCTTGTCCTCGGCCTCAAGCGCTTTCCAGCCGCGCGTTTCCTTGGCGTCGAAATTCGGGTGGTGCAGCCGCTGGCGCTCGGCCGTCGAGCGGTTTCCGGCCTTGCGGCTCGATCGGAGAGGGCGGTCGAAACGGGTGTCGATGGTCATTTAGCTTTGTTCCGTTTGCGATTTCTTGAGAACGGCTTCCGCCTCGGCTCGGGCGGCCTCTCGCCGGCTGCCGTGGTCGAGCGGTAGATCATAGGTGATGGTTGCGCCATAAGCATTCGGGAATTGCGGATCGTGGCGTATCTTGTCGAAGACGAGAAGCCGCGTTCCGAGTTCGAAGGCCTCCTTGATATCGTGGGTGATCATGAAGACGGTCATGCCGGTCTCGCGCCAGAGATCGAGGAGAAGCGCCTGCATATCCTTGCGGGTGCCGGGATCGAGCGCGCCGAAGGGCTCGTCGAGGAGCATGATCTTCGGGCGCTTGAGCAACGCCTGGCCGATGGCAAGCCGCTGCTGCATGCCGCCGGAAAGCTGGGCGGGATAGCGTTTCGCAGCATGGTCGAGCCCGATCGTCTTTATCATATTGAGGGCTTTGTCGCGCGCCTCGCGCCGTTTGGCACCAAAAACACGGCCAAGAAGCGCTGAGCCTTCCAGATCGAAAGCCAGCATCAGGTTTTGGAGAACGGTCAGATGGGGAAAAACCGAATATTTCTGGAAGACGACGCCGCGTTCCGGGTCCGGCTCCGCTGCCATTTCGTGGCCATCGATTTCCACGTGGCCGGAAGAGGGCTTCTCCTGACCTAGGAGGATGCGCAGAAAGGTCGACTTGCCGCAGCCGGACGCACCGACGATGGTAACGAACGCGCCCTTCGTCACGGAGAGAGAGACCTGTTCGAGGATCTGCGCATCACCGTAGGAGACTGCGATCTGACGCGCATTGACGAAACTCATAGGCTGTCTCCCGTCAGATGCGCCCAGCGGAACGCCCGGCTGGAGAAGATCGCGAGCGCGCGGTCGATCGCGTAGGCGAGGATCGTGATCCAGATCACGTAAGGGATGATGATATCCATCGCGAGATAGCGGCGCACGAGGAAGATCCGGTAGCCAAGTCCCTCGGTGGAGGCGATGGCTTCGGCTGAAATCAGGAAGATCCAGGCGGGCACGAGGCCGAGGCGAATGGCGCGGATGAGGTGCGGCCAGAGCTGCGGCAGGATCACGCGAACGGTCATCTGCCAGGTCGATGCGCCGAGGGTCTCGGCTTTCACGATCTGCTCGCGCGGAATGTCGAGGATCGCCTGACCGAGTGCGCGGATCATCAAGGGTGCGGTGCCGATCGCGACGAGGCCGATCTTGGCGGCTTCCCCAAGCCCAAGCACGATGAAGAGGATCGGAAGGACGGTGATCGGCGGAATCAGCGAAAAGGCCGAAACGAAGGGCGATAACAGCGCCCGGCCGATTGGCAGGATGCCGATCAAGGCACCGATGACGAGAGCGATGGCGGCGGCGATCGCCATGCCGATGAAGAGACGCTCGAGGCTCGCCCAGGTATCGACCCAGAGGAGATAGTCTCCGGTTCGCCTGTCGGGGACGAACGCCATGGTGTTGATCGCGTTCGCGATCGCCTCGAACGACGGCAGCAGCTTGTCGGATGGATTGTCGGCGCGGCGGATCGCGCTGCCGATCGCATAAGCCACGATCGCTGTCACGAAGGGCAGGGCGCCCAGCGCAAGACGCGCCGGACGGCCGGGTTTCCGGTTGATCAGCCGCATGGCGGGAATCGGCTCATAGATCGCCGTCGGCGGCCATCTGCATGTAAGACGCGTCGAAGCGCAGCTGGATGTTGTTCGTGTCGCCCGTCGTCTTGCCGCCCGGATAGGAGATGCCGATGAAATCGGCACTCGGCGCGCCGCTGCCGAGGATCCCGTGATCGAACAGGAAGTTCGCAACGAACGTCATGGTTTCGGGCAGACCCTTCGACTGGGTAAACTCGACCGCGGCGGCCGGCTTGTAGAACATGGCGGTCTTTTCCAGCTGCGCCTTGTAGCCTTCGAGATCCGTGCCGGAGGCCTGAGCCATCGCCGACAGCGCTTCCTCGTCGCCTGCTTCCATCAGTCCGATCGTCTCATACCAGGCGCCGACCAGAGCCTTGCCGAAATCGGGATTGTCCTTGAGCGTCTCGGTGTTGACGACCATGAGGTCGATGATCTCGCCCGGGATCTTGGAGGAGTCGAAGACTTCCGTCGTGTTCGGCATCGACAGGATTTCCGACAGGAGCGGATTCCACGTGACGGCGGCGGTGACGTCCGGTGTCGAGAATGCGGCGACCAGATCCGCATCCGACGTGTTGACGACCGTGATGTCCCGCTCGGACAGATCGACACTGTCGAGGGCACGGGCGAGAAGATAATGGGAGACGGAAAGTTCGACCAGATTGACGTTCTGGCCCTTGATCGAAGCGAGGTCGCCATCGCCCTTGAGGACGATGCCGTCATTGCCGTTCGAATAGTCGCCGACGATAAGCGCCGTCGTGTCGATGCCGCCACCGGCCGGGATCGACAGGGCGTCCATATTCGTCATGGAGCACCCGTCATACTGGCCGGCGGTATATTGATTGATCGACTCGACATAATCGTTGATCTGAACGGCTTCGATGCTGATGTCGTACTTGTCGGCCCACTTCTTCAGGATGCCTGCGTCCTGCATGTAGCCCCACGGCATCCAGCCGGCATAGATCGACCAGCAGACGGAAAAGTCGGTTCTCTCCTGAGCGAGCGCGCCCGAAGGCGTGAGGAAGGTCGCGGCGCTGAAAGCGAGGGCGGTTGCGAGGCTCTTCATGAGGCGTCATCCTTTTCGTCGCGGTTGGCCGTCGGGGCCGATGAAGTTTTCGCGCGAAGAGGACCGGGAGACGGCCCGCTTGCGCGGAACCGTGCGGCGTTCTCCCGGGATTTTGGCCCGCCGTGTCTCCCCGCCTGATCGCGGGGAGTGCGTCTCTCGGACCAGTCGCATCCTCTTGATGGAATGCCGGAACCCTAGACGCACCGCACAAGTGAACACATACAAGTGCCGTGCCATTCCCGGCAGTCTGGGCCCGATGGCCCCGATCGAACAGGTTTCGCGGAGATCTGCGCCGTTCGTGGGCAGTGGGCTGCTTATTGATTGAGCACATACGCGGATTGCCCGTCTCGGAATAAATCCCTCCGGGACGGCAATCCTACCGATGCGTCAATGCAACAGTGGCCTTTGGTTCGAAGGGGTGTCCCGACCTCTGCCGATTTCTGGCCCGATTCTTCAGGCCACGACTGTTCTCATGAACACGACGCACCACTCCCTTCTTCGCCTCGGCGTGATTGCCGCTCTCTTCGTGCCGCTCGCCGGCTGCATGAATTCGAGATCGCCCGTCGAGGACGTTCTCTCCTCGGTCGATGTCGAGGAACAGACCTGCCTTGCCCGCGCGATGTATTTCGAATCGAACCGCTCCAGCGAGGAGGGCATGCTGGCCGTCGGCACGGTCGTCATGAACCGGGTGGAAAGCGAATCCTTCCCGAACGATGTCTGCGGTGTCGTCGCACAGCGAGGTCAATTCGCGCCGGGCGTGATGACCCGCGAGATGAATGCGGGCCGGGAACTCGCCATGAACACGGCTGCGAAGGTCCTGCGCGGCGAGCGCCACGAAGCCGTCCGCACGGCGCGCTTCTTCCATACGGCAGGCTACAATTTCAGCTATCCGAACATGCATTATGTGGCGATTGCCGGCGGCAACTCCTTTTACGAGAAGATCGGCCGGAAGCTGCGCAGCCAGGTTCCGCTCGCAACCCAGGCCGAGGTGAAGGCCGGCAAGCAGAGTTTTGACTTTGCCGCCCTCTCGCAAGGTCGCGACACGCAGAACGACGAGGTGAGCGCGATCGCCCTTGGCGAGACAAAGTCCAAGGCCGACAGCAATCCGTTCATGACGCTGTTCGGTTCTTTGTCCGGTGGTGCGCAATAACGGCGTCGGCGTATTCGAGCGGGATCGATCTGAGGGCTTGAGCCGGCGAATGGCTCTAACACCGTCGTGATCTGAGCCGGATTTGAAACCTGCGACACGAATGACGCGTTGCGAAGCGACGCCGCGTTCTTAGATCATCTGCCGGGACATCGAGCTACGCCCATCATCATCGTGGCTTTTCAGGCAAGGATCGACTTATGGCTGAGACCTCGAACGGCGACGGTATTCGCTCAGCCGGACTTTCGGTCGGTCCCATTCTGATTTCCCGTGGTGTCGAGGATGGTCGTCATCGCATTGTCGCGATCCTCGTGCGCCCGGCCAACGAGCCCGTGCCGGAGTTTCAGATATCCGATGGTGGCGCAGTGGACGCCGAGCTTCTCGCGACATTGTTCAACTCGAAGGTCTGGCGCTACAGCTTCGACGCCCCCACGAACGAGCCCATGACTTACTCCCTTGCTGGGGAGGCCCGTCAGATCGCGCCCTGCGGGACCGACGATCTGCGGATTGCCTATGTCTCTTGCAACGGCCAGGAGGATGGGGATCTCGAGCGACCGCTCGAAGAGCGCGAGGTCATGTGGGACCGCCTCGTTGCGGAGCATCGTCAATCGCCGTTCGCACTGATGTGCGAGGGCGGCGATCAGCTTTATGCCGACGACGTTCTCCAGTGTCATCCCGACGTGATCGCCTGGGACGAAGCCTCCGATGAGGATTGCGCCTCGATGGCGCTGACCGAGGAAGCGCGGGAGGCGATTCGCTTCTTCTATTTCAACCGTTACGCGATCACCTATACGCGTCCGTCCATGGCCCTGATGTCCGCGGAAGTGCCGGCGCTCATGATGTGGGACGACCATGACATCATCGATGGTTGGGGCAGCCATGCCGACGAGGTTCTCGACAGCCCGATCGGACGATGTCTGTTCGAGGCAGCACGCGAGATGTTCCTGCTTTTCCAGCAAGGCGTCGGCGACAATGCGCTGCCGTCCTGCTTCCATGACGAAACGCGCGAGAGCCTCAGTTTCACCGTGGATTATCCAGGTCTCAGACTGATCGTTCCAGATCTTCGAAGCGAACGGCGCCGCGAGCGTGTCATGGGGCCGAAGGGGTGGCGCGGTTTCGAGGCTGCGATGGCGAGCACGCCGCCGAATACGCGCATTCTCATCATGTCGAGTGTGCCAGTGATGGGGCCGCGCCTCTCCTGGCTGGAATTCGTCTCCGACTACGTGCCTCCGGCCCGCGAATACGAGGACGATCTCCGGGATCAGTGGCAGAGCCGCAGCCATCGCAAGGAATGGAAGCGCTTCCTGAAAATCATCGCCGAAGCTCAGGAAGGGACGACGAACCGCGTGACGATTATTTCGGGTGAGATTCACCTCGCAACGCGCGGCGAGATGCGGCTGAAGGACAAATCCCTGATTCACCAGCTCGTCTCGTCCGGCATTTCCCACGGAGCGCCGCCGAAAGCCTATGCGCTGGTGCTGACGATGCTGGCGCGCCTTGGTGAAAGCCCGCTTCCCCGGCGCAAGATCAAGATGCATCGCATGCCGTCGGCCCGCACGATCTATGTGGAGGAGCGCAACTACATGGTTCTCGAACGGGGCGGGCGCGATTGGTCGGCCTTCTGGGATCTCGAGGATCAAGGAAAGACGGCGTCGCTCGATCTTCAGTAAGACCGACAGGCTTTTGAAGGCACCGCTTTCGAAGGTCCGTCGGCAGGCCGAGCGGCGCTCGAGCCGTGCGCCGGACGAGAATTGGCCCTGGGGCTCAATTCATGTGTCAACGGCATCCGTGTTTTTTCTCAGTAGATGCCGGGAATGATGCGGGCGGTCCGCTTGCGATAGGCCCGGTATTCGTCTCCGAAAGCGGTTTCCATCATGTCCTCCTCGGGGCCGACCCTCAGAAAGAAAAGGGTCCCGAATCCGACGAGGCCCGCCAGGCCTGCGACCCAGTTCGGCAGAAGAAGCGCCTGGGCCAGTGCCATCGCCCAGAATGCCGAATACATCGGGTGGCGCACGGTCTTGTAGATGCCGGTCGTGACCAGCTTGTGCTTTTCCCGGAGATCGAGCGAGACCGACCACATTTTGCCGAGCGCTTTGTGTGTGAGGCGGAAAAGGGTGAGGGCGAGGATGCCAACGAGGATTCCGGCCAGGAGCTGGATGACCGAGAGGTTGTAATCGGCAAATTCGGGAAAGCCGGTGGCGACGAAAATGCCGGGTATAAGCCCAAGACCGCTGAAGGAGACCAGCATGCGAAGGGTCTCGGCGCCGCCGCGCCGCGTCGCCATGACCTTGGCGCGTTTGGCCCGACGTTCGAACGGGTAGCGGATGACATACCATCCGACCACCATCAGGACCCAGGCAATCATTCCGGCGAGCTCGACGGTCATCGCGCGGCCTCCTCAACTGTCTCGGCGTCCCGCTTGACAATCACCGTGTCCCCGACGCGCTTGTCGTCCTGCGGCACGAGCGGTGCCCGGTCGATCGTGCGGTGGCGGCGAAAATCGTCCATCGATGCCGGCCCGAGGATCAGCATGTGAAAGGAATAGGGGCAGCGGCGTTCCACCGCGAGGACGAATTGCCGATGAAGCCTGAAGAAATCGCGCTTGATCCGCCGATAGGTGGCGGGCGCCACCATATGCCTCAATCGAAGTTTGACGACGAGCGGCATCGGGTCCGCAGCAATGCCGAGCGATCCGGCAGGGTTGGACTTGTAGAAGTTGATCGGATCGGTCAGCGCCTGGCAGTCCGTCCAGGGGATGCCGTGATCGACCGTCAGGCGGCGGACCGCTTCCCGTTGTTCGGTTGCTCGCGGATGAAGCGCCGTCTTCATGAGGCTGGACCCGACCGTCAGGATGTGAAGTGGCGCCTTTGGTGCGAAACCATCTGCGAAGGCTCTCGAAAGGGCTGGGACGGCAAAGCTTGCACCAAGGGAATGGGCTGCGACGACGATCTCATCCGGCTTATGCGAAGAGGCTCGTTCGGCAATGCTCTTCGCGAACGCGTCGATCCGTCGTTCAATCTTCGGGTTTGTGCCCTCGCAGAGATGGCGGGCGAGCGCCCAGTCGTCGAGCGCCGTTATCAGAAACCAGCGGCGGTTGACGAAATAAAGTATCGCCGCAGAGAGGATGGTGCCGATCAGGATTGCGACGAGCCAGGTCGTCGGCCCGGTGAACAGAAGCCCGAGGGTCAGGGCGATGCCAACGCCGATCGCAAGGCTTGCGACCGTCAGGATGATGGGAAAGAGAAAGAACAGCCCGTATCGCCAAGAGGTCCGGCAGTAGCGAAGAAACGTGCCATTGATCAGGAATGTGGCGAGCGCGGCAAAACCCCGGCCGATCCTCAAGGGGAGGGCGGCTCTGCGATACTCCTCGATCAGATCGTCCCAGACGCAAAAGACGAGATTGGTCTGAACGCCGTGATCGCGTCCTTGAGGTGTTAGTCGCGCAGTGAGTTCCCGGGTTGCTGATGCGGGCAACGTCCCGTTTTCGTCGCTCCCCTGCGAATGTCCGTCAAAGGCGATGTCCGCTTCGAACACCGCCGCGGACCGCTCGGCTGCCCGGCGAAAGCGCGCGATCTGTGCGTCGGGCGCAAGCGGCTCGAAACCTGGAAAGACGAAAACGAGTCGATGTGCGATCGATGCGTCTTTGCTGGTTTCGGGGTCTGCCATGGGTCTCGTCACTTGCTCAGGTCGCCGCGTCAAACGCTGCGGTAAACTCGCATACAATACGAAACCTTAGAAATCATCCGTTGCCTGGGTGAATTATCGCCGGTTTTCTGGCCGGCCTCGACCGTATCCGATGGGTGTACCGGTGAGCCAGCCGCAAGCTGTATCAAAGCCCGCGCCTTGCGTGCGCGCATCTCAAATCCGCTATTGCTAGGCATCCGTAGGGATTTGGCATCAGATTTCTGTCGTCCTGAAGGGCTGATGCCACGCACGCCGGATCCCTGGGGATCGACGCTATGGGTTTCCATTCGTGTCGGTTGGTTTATGGAGTGAAAATCTCCGCAAGACCCATGATGAAAGACAACTCCATGACCATCCGCGTTCACAAGGGCGACCTTCCTAATCTCGACCGTTATTCCGGTCCCGTCGCGATCGATACGGAAACTCTCGGCCTCAACACGATGCGCGACAGGCTCTGCGTTGTTCAGTTGTCGCCGGGAGACGGGACGGCCGATGTGGTGCAGATCGCAAAAGGGCAGCGCGAAGCGCCGAACATCGCCGCGCTTCTGGCCGATGTGTCCAGAACGAAGATCTTTCACTATGCCCGTTTCGATGTGGCGGCGCTCTACCACGCCTTCGGCACGATGACCGACGGGATTTTCTGCACCAAGATCGCCTCACGGCTGACACGCACCTATACCGATCGTCATGGTCTGAAGGACCTCGCCCGCGAACTCGTCGGCGTCGATCTCTCCAAGCAGCAGCAATCATCCGATTGGGCGGCCGAAACACTCAGTCCGGCCCAGCTCGACTACGCCGCGTCCGACGTTCTCTACCTCCATGACATCATGGGTGCGCTCTATAAGCGGCTGGAGCGGGAAGACCGGATGGACCTTGCGCGTGAATGCTTCCGCTTCCTGCCGGCGCGAGTCGAGCTGGATCTCAAGGGCTGGGCTGAGGAGGATATCTTCTCTCATTCCTCACGCGCCTGACGATCCCTGACGTCATCCGCGGTCGAAGAACCGCGTTCGCTTAAGACGCGGCGGACACTCAGATCCGCCGCGCTGCTGAAACACCGCAATGCCGGCTCAATGGGCCTTGCAGGGAGGCCTCGTCAGATTTTTTGAAAAAATCTGCATCGAAGCGAAATTCGCTGTTGACGGATCAATCAGGGGATGGCTATAAGCAGCACATCAACGACGGCGGAGGCGCCGAGGGGTTGAGGGAAAGAAAAGCCAAGCGGTTTTGATTTCGTTTTAGCCCATAACGGTCTGGTCACTTCTTAAATGAAGCGTCCGGCTCGTATTTGCGCCTTCGGTCGATCGGTTTTCGGTCATAGTGTATCGCATCAAGCCTGCATGGGCAGGGCGGTCTCTTTTTGTCCGGCGCGGTTTTTGTGACTGCGTGTTCTTTGACAAGTTGGTTATGTGATATTGAGAAGAAAGAGAGACGTGGGCGGCGTTTTTGCGGTTCCTGGCTTTCTGGACGGTACCTTTGCC